>CAZGMU010000078.1:6823-9310 GCA_964526975.1 uncultured Planctomycetaceae bacterium | reverse complement strand
GCGATCAATACCGTGCTTGCCGGGCGGCGAACTTGTGCCTACGTCGAACAACAGTTGCGACAAGTAATCGGCGTGTTGACGACTTCGTCGTTTCCATTGACCGACACCGTCTTGCGGCAAATGCGCGAATTGTCGAATGCCGATTTCGTACTCGTAAATCCCGCCAATGAAGCCCTGGCTTCGACGTTGCCAAGCCACGAAACACTGCCCAAGCAAACCGTTACGTCGAACATTCACGAGGTGCATCTCGGGCCATCCATTCAGTTGGGTGGCCGTTGGTATTTTCACACACCGGTAAAACTGCCAGAGCGGACCGACGCAGGCCGACATGGAATCTTGCATGTGCTCTTTCCACAGGATGAATATCGCAAAGCCTGGCGACAGGCGTTTGTGCCGTCGTTTGCCGTGGGCGCGGTAACAGCGCTCGCGGTTGCCGTCGTCGCATGTTCGCTCGCCAATCGGATGGGTCGATCCATCGCCCGACTGCGAGGCGAAGTGTTGCGAATCGCCCATGGAGACTTTCGCGAGGCGCCGCTCCCGGCCATGAACGACGAAATACGAGATCTCTCGGAAGCCGTGAATCGCACGGCCGTAATGCTGGCTGAATACGAACAGCAGGTGAGGCACTCCGAGCAGATGCAAACACTTACCATTCTTGGTGCGAGCATCGCCCATCAATTGCGCAACGCTGCCACAGGTTGCCGGATGGCGCTCGACCTGCACGCCGACGAGTGCCACGCCGAGGAAAGCCGCGAGTGCCTGGATGTTGCTCGCCGGCAATTGAAGCTGATGGAAAGTCAGCTGCAACGATTCTTGCGCGTAGGCAAACAGCCGACACAAATCGTGAAGCGTGAGATTGACTTGGGTGATCTCATCGACGAGCTCGTGCCGCTTATCCGACCGGCAGCAAGCCATGCGGGCGTCGCGCTCGATTGCCGGATCGCTGCGAAGAGGTTACGAGTAAATGCCGACGAAGAGGCCTTGAGCCAAGTGGTTTTGAACTTGCTACTTAACGCGGTCGAAGCGGCGCAACAGAATAGAGTGCAGCGGCAAGAGCCGCGTCGCGTTTGCGTGGAAGTAGACGTAGCGCCCGAACATGCGGCAGAAATTGTGATCAGCGATACCGGCGCCGGCCCAAGCGATGCCGTCGCCGAGGCCATGTTCGAGCCTTTCGTCTCGAACAAAGCCGAGGGCGCCGGCTTAGGGTTGGCTGTCGCGAAAGACGTCGTCGTCGCACATGGCGGGTCGATCGCCTGGAACCGAGAAAACGGCATGACGCGATTTCGCGTCGGGTTGCCTTTGACAGAGAAGGGATCGGAGCGTGTCCAGAATCTTAGTTGTTGATGACGAGCCGTCGATTTCCTGGGGCCTGTCGCGGCTCGCGCGCGGAATGGGGCACGAGGTCGACGTGGCCGCCTCGGCCGAAGAAGGCATTCATCTGGCCGCCGCAGCGCCGCCCGATGTGTTGATCCTCGACGTGCGGCTGCCCGGCATGGATGGTCTTACGGCGATGGAGACATTCGGTCGACATCTTAAGGGCGCGCCGATTATTATCATCACGGCGTTTGGCGACTTGAAGACGGCGGTCGATGCGGTGCGCAAGGGTGCGTTTGAATATGTGGTGAAGCCGTTTGATCTAGCAGATATTCGCGCGGTGATCGAGCGCGCGCTGCGCGTGATGCCGAACGAGAAGAAAATCGCGGCGTCGGAATCGGCCGACGGGTTGCTCGGCGATTCGCCTGCAATGCAGGCGGTGTTCAAAAAAATCGCACTGGCCGCAAACTCGGATGCAGCCGTGCTGCTACAGGGCGAAAGTGGCGTCGGTAAGGAGCTCGCCGCGCTGGCGATTCATCGCAATAGCGCGCGGCGACAGGGCCCGCTGGTGACGGTGAACGTCGCGGCATTGCAGCCGGCGACCGCCGAAGCGGAATTGTTTGGGCACGCAGACGGGGCAACGACAAATGGCTCCTCGAACCGAACAGGATCGTTACTATCGGCCAACGGCGGCACCCTGTTCCTCGACGAGATCGCGGAGATTTCGCTGCCGCTGCAGCACAAGTTGTTGCGCGTGTTGGATCATGGCGAGGTTCTGCCTGTCGGAGCCGAGGCGTCGCTGCGGTCGCGTTTTCGAGTCATTTGCGCAACCAATCGGAACTTGCGCAAGAAGGTCGAGGCCGGTGAATTCCGGCACGACCTCTATTTTCGACTAGGTACGTTCGAGATCGATCTGCCCCCGCTACGCGAGCGCCCGGAGGACATTTCGCTCTTGGCGCATCATTTCGCATCACAATTTGGCGGCGACACGGCAGCGCTCGCCCAAGAAACAATCCATGAGCTACAGCAGCGGCCGTGGTACGGAAATGTGCGCGAGCTGCGCAACGCGATCGAGCACGCACTGGTGCTGGCGCGCCGAGGCATGGTGATGCCCGAGCACTTGCCGCCACCGCTGCCGAATTTGTGGCAGTCCAATGGCGAAGCGGCCGGCAT
>CAZGMU010000078.1:3762-6813 GCA_964526975.1 uncultured Planctomycetaceae bacterium | reverse complement strand
AGCGAAGAGCTGGTAGTCACGCTGGAACGAATCGCCCGCGACCTCGCGGCGAACCCCGACCTGGCCGGAACAGTTTACGATCGATTCCTGCAGCAAGTCGAACCGCCGCTGCTATCGGCAGTCATGAACTCCTGCGGAAAGCGTTTCGCACCGGCAGCCCGCGTACTTGGTTTGCACCGCACGACGCTAAAGAAGAAGCTCACGCAGTACGAAATGGAAGAAGCAGCGGAGGGGTAGGTCAGGCTGTGCCTGACGCTCAAAACGTGTTGCTTGGATTTCGTCAGGCACAGCCTGACCTACGTGCCTTGCTTCGCCTGCACAGCGCTAGGATAATAATTACTAATCGACGCCATTATTCCACTTTGGGCGCGCACCATGTCCACGATTGCCGACACGTCTTCCCCGGTTGTTCCGGCAGCGGTCTTTCCCTCGAATTGGACGGTTGCCGATCTTCAATCGCACTTGGGCGGCGTTCCTGCGGAGCGAATTCGACTTTATCCGACGCCTGGCACGGCTACCGAGGAAGATGCCCTGTGGCTCGAGGATCACGAGGACCGGCTCTGCGAGTTAGTGGACGGCATCTTAGTGGAGAAGGCCATGGGTTTCTACGAATCGATCCTGGCGATCCAGTTAGGATATTTCCTCTATCAGTATTTGGAGAAGAACAATCTGGGGATCGTCACGGGCGCCGATGGTCAGATCCGCCTTCTTCCGGCCAAGATGCGGATTCCCGACCTGGCTTTTATTCGGTGGGACCGTTTCCCTGAAGGGAAGCTTCCACAAGATCGCGTAGGTAAGGCTGCTCCCGATCTGGCGGTAGAAATCCTCTCCAAAGGCAACACGCGGGAGGAGATGGAGTTGAAACTCGACGAATACTTCGCAGCAGGCGTGCGGCTCGTGTGGTACATCGAGCCCGAATCACGGACCGCCCGAATTTATTCGCGGCGCGACCAGATGGAAACGATCGACGCCAGCGGCCACCTGGATGGCGGCGACGTGCTGCCCGGGTTCAGCTTGCGCCTTGGAGAATTGTTCGAGCGGGCCGAGCGCCGGCGGAGCGAGTAGCAGCGCAAGTCCGACTTGCTTGCCTGTCACGGTTCGAATATCAGGCACAGCCTGACCTACGAGCTAATGGTGGGCCGATAACTCCAGAGCCGCTGCCAGCCGCTCAGATCGGATTTGCCAATCATGTTCCAG
The DNA here is from genome assembly GCA_964526975.1 of uncultured Planctomycetaceae bacterium. Classification (GTDB taxonomy): domain Bacteria; phylum Planctomycetota; class Planctomycetia; order Pirellulales; family Lacipirellulaceae; genus JABDGM01. The sequence continues at coordinate 5,616 of CAZGMU010000078.1, read as the reverse complement.
ACCGTGGGAGCAATCAAACCGACCACCATCATCAGCAAGGGTGTTCCCCAGCGCACGAAGAGGATGTCTGTTTTTGTGGGAGAGAGGGGGCGGCGTGCCAGTAAGAGAAAAATGCCCAACCAGTGACACAAAAATGCGATTTTGAAGATGCCCAATGATTGCCCCCTATCCAGCATCAGGGCGGTTAGTATTCCCAAGATGGCTTGTACATAAACTCCAAATTTAATCGCCGGCCAATAGAGCGGTGAAAGATTGCGATCCCATTTTTCAAAAATCGTTTCGATCCGGCTGGGATGAATTGGCTTTTCATACCGCGAATGAGAGTATATCGATGTCTTGAACTCGCTCTCCAATTCGCTCATGCCCTTCTTGAATTCCACCAGGCGATGGCCGAGAGAGTGGGCGGCCGATAGCAAGCGGTTGCCGAATAGCAAAACAGCGACGACGCCGAAGATCAGCACGTGTATGGGGCTAAGTCCCAACATGGCGGTCTTTTCCCATTTGTTGAGCGAAGGCGCCCGACATGCTCATTGAAGTTATTGCTCGTGGCACAGCTACGCAATGCGAAGTGGTTGATACGACTCACCTCTTTTTTAATTGCCCGCGCCGCCTTTTATAAATCAGTGCTCTTGTCAGGCACAGCCTGACCTACCAGCAATTCCGTTGCCCATTCGGCTTGTGTCGGAGCGAGGGGCGGTTGCGGGTTGGTTCGATAAACGTAATTCTCGTAGCCGGCTGCGTCGAATTGTTGTTGGAAGATTTCGCCGAGATCGATGGTGGCATCGCGTTTACCGAGGCGCAAAGGGACTGGAATGAGCGGCAACGGGTCGTGGAGGCCGAAGGGCCAGAGCTCGACCCGTGGACGTTCATAACTTCGACTGACCATCACGACATAGTCGCATGGCGGCAATTCTTCGACCGGCATTCGCTGCCCGCCTCGCAGCAAATCGATTTCCACCAGGTGCGCGTTGCTGCTCAGGATGGCTTTGCGTTTTCCAATGTATTGTTCGCGATCGGAACCGGCCGCTTTGTTGGTCGGGCTTAACAGTTCGATGACGGTCACTACTTCGAATGTTTCGCGATCGCGAATTTCGATGTAGGATTCGTGCAGAATATCGACGCCGGGCGTAATGCGACCGGTCGCCGGTGCGGCGACCACACGGCTTATGGTCGCGGTTGCCTCCGGTCGCTCGGCATGGATCACGGAGACGTCCGACCGGCCAAGAAAAGATCGCTCCTCGCCCGATAGCTCGTGAATGTAGATGTGGTCATCGATCTTGGCGATGTATTCGGGGCGAATTTGTTGCACCAAGATATCAGCGATTCGCGAAATGAAGCGCTGATGAAAATCGTGCCACACGGTGGGCTGTTCCAGATATGGATTCATTCCGGGAAACGGCGATGGCATGGCGGCGGCTCACGGGAAATTTGTTTATAACGGGCTACTAGCTATTTTAGCCAATGCCGAAAAGAGGGGCCAGCGCGCGTTTACAGTAACGCGGCGACCGCAGTTTGCCGTGCTTTTGTCAGACATAGCCTGACCTACAGCAACTCATCCAATTCATTGACGAGGCGCTCGAAATAGTCGAGGGCGGTTTGAACCGGCTCTGGTTTGGTCATGTCGACGCCGGCGTCTTTGAGGAGATCGAGGGGCCACTTGGAGCAGCCGCCTTTGAGGAAGGAGAGGTAGTCGTTTAGTTCTTGTTTGCCGCCGGTCGTGACGCGTTCGCTGAGGGCGATCGCGGCGCTAAGGCCGGTGGCGTATTTGTAGACGTAGAAGGCGTGGTAGAAGTGAGGAATGCGGAGGCATTCGAGTTTCAAGTCTTCGTCGATGACGAAATCGGGGCCGAAGTA
>CAZGMU010000078.1:0-3752 GCA_964526975.1 uncultured Planctomycetaceae bacterium | reverse complement strand
CGCCGGCTTCGACGAGGGCGTGGGAGATTTTTTCGAACTCGGCGAACATCGTTTGACGGATGATCGTGCCGCGGATGGCGTCGATTTCTCGGTTGATTAGGTAAGCACGCTGTTTGGCGCTATTGGCGCTGTTTCCGCGACCGGCGGTCGCGGCTTTCTGCATGAGGTGGCGACTGAGGAGTTGTTCGTTGAAGGTACTGGCTACTTCGGCGACGAAGATTGTGTAGTTGTAATATTGGTAGGGCTGATGCTTGGCTGAGTAGTAGCTGTGCATCGAGTGGCCGGCTTCGTGCGTGAGCGTGAAGACGTGGTCGAGCACGTCGGGTTGGTAGTTCATGAGGATGTATGGCCAGCCGTCGTAGGAGCCGGAACTGAACGCGCCGCTGCGCTTGCCCTGGTTCGGATAGCGATCGCACCAGCGGCCGGCGAGGCCTTCGTGGAGGACCTTGCAGTATTCGTCGCCCATCGGTTCGAGCGATTTCACGACGACATCGGTTGCCTGCTTCCACGTATGCGTGGTATCGAGTTCGCTGAGGATCGGCACGTAGGTGTCGTAATGGTGGATGTCGCGCAGCTTCATCTTCTTGCGGCGGACTTCGAGGTACTTGTAGACCGCGGGGAGCTTGCTGCGAACGGCGGTGATGAGGTTGTCGTACACGGCAACCGGTACGTTGTCGTGAAACAGCGAGCCTTCGCGGGCACTTGGGTAGTTGCGGGCCTTGGCGTAGTAGACGTCCTTCTGCACCGAGCTGGAGTACGCTGCGGCGAGCGAGTTTTCATGGCCTTTGAATTGTTCGTAATACTGATGAAACGCTTTGCGGCGCACATTGCGATCGGGCGAGCGAAGGAAGCTCGAAAACGAGGAGTGCGAGAGTTCGACTAGCTCGCCCTTTTCGTTTTTGACCATGCCGAACTTGAGATCGGCGTCGGTCAATTGACGAAAGACACGGTCGGCCGTGCCGGCCATTTCGCTTTGCATGGCGAGAAGCCGCTCTTCGCCGGGGCTGAGCGTGTGCGGCTTGTAACGAACGAGGCGTTCGAGTTGCAGTTGGTAAGGGGCCAACTGCTTCGCACTTTGATACTCTTTAAGTTTCTTATCGGAGAGTGCGAGGATTTCCGGACGGATGAAGCTGGTTTTCTCGGCGGCGAGCGTGGCTGCATGCTCGTAGCGGCCGAGCATGCGCTGGTAGCGACTGTCGGCCATGTCTTCGGTGGTTTTCAGACTGGCGTAAGTGCCAATTCGCTCGGCGGCACGATCGAATTCGCAATCGAACTCAAAGAGCTTGGCAAGCGCGGCGGGGCCGTCGCCGAGCGTGCCGCGGAACTTTTCGTACTTGGGAATTTGCTTTTCCCAGGCGGTGAAGGCCTTTTCCCATTCGTCGTCGCTCTTGAAGAGGCTGGCGAGATCCCAGGTGTCGGCAGTTTTAACTTGGTCGCGGGTGGGGAGTTTTTTTGTCTTCGCCATGGTGTCGGGTGTCAGGTGTCGGGTGTCAGAAAGTAGGATATCGGATTATCTGACACCCGACACCTGAAACCTGACACCTAATTTCTACCATCGCAGCAGCGCGGTGCCCCAGGAGAGGCCGCCGCCGAAGCCGCAGAGCATGAGGAGGTCGCCTCGTTGGAAGCGGCCGCCGCGGAGGGCTTCGTCGAGAGCGATGGGGACGCTGCCGGCGGAGGTGTTTCCGTAACGATCGATGTGCGTTTCGACTTGGGAGCGAGGGATGGCGAGCGCTTCGGCAGCGGCATCGAGAATGCGGATATTGGCCTGGTGGAGGATCCAGCGGGCAACGTCGGTTGTACTGTATCCGGCTGAGTTGAGAATCTGCCGCGAGGAATCATCGAGCAGACGGACAGCCCATTTGAACACAGGTCGGCCATCCATTTTGACGAACCATTCGGCGCCGCCACCAGCGGCGCCATCCAGGTAGTTGCGAGCGCCGCCTTTGGGACGGATCAAAAGCTGCTCGCCTGAGCCGTCGGCGCCCAGCGTATAGGAAAGGAGACCCTGCTCCGAGGAGCCCTTCGTGATCAAGACGGCTCCGGCCCCATCGCCGAACAATGGGTAGGTTTTCTTGTCGTCGGGGTTCATGACGCGGCTGTTCGTATCGGCGCCGATCACGAGGGCAGCGTTGCTGCAACCGGTGGCGACGTATTGCATCGCCGTAATGAGTGCGTACATGAAGCCGGCGCAAGCGGCCGAGACATCCATCGCGGCGCAATTGAGTTTCAATCGATCTTGCAACGCGGAAGCGGTGGCCGGCAGTAGATAGTCGGGCGAAAGCGTGGCGACGACCAACAGGTCGATGCGGCTGCGATCGATGTCGGCCGAGGCGATGCAGCGCTCGGCCGCTTGGTAGGCCATGTCGCTGGTGGACTCGTTGGGCAGGCAGTGGCGACGTTCGCGGATGCCGGTGCGTTGGATGATCCAATCGGCATCGCAGCCGAGGGAGGCCAAGGCCTCGTTCGTGATGACGTTGTCGGGCACGTAGCTACCGGTGCCAATGATCTGCACGCCGGTCAACCGCCGAATGGGAGATTGGACAGGGCTTGATAGAACAGCGTCGCTACTCATGAAGGTAAATTCTTATATGGCCGACCTATCTTGGGTCGGTTGGTGCAGGGCAACGCGGTTTGATCGCTGGAGCGGATTATTTTTTCGTAGTGGTTGAGTTGGTTGGTGGGAGATTCGGCGTTGCCGCCGACGCTAAATCTCGCGTATTTCTCGCCAGAATGGCGAGGCTATATTAGTGCGGGTCAAACCTGAAGATTACGGGGATACGGCATTTTGGGCAAGGCCGGTGCGACGAGAGGATCGGCCAATTGTAGGACGGACAATCCTGTCCGTCGTGAAAGGAGGGCCTGGGACGGACAGGATTGTCCGTCCTACGGTTGGCAAATTTCATTTTTCGGCAAGTTGCCCTGGTGGGCGCACTTCGCTGCCTTGGCGGCGAGTGAGCTTATCGCCCAACGCGACGCGAGCAGCTTCGGCCACTTTCTCCAAGCGCGCAACGACGTCGGGGTGCTTGGCGGAGACGTCGGTTGTTTCACCGACGTCGTGCTTGAGGTCGTAGAGCACCTTTTCGGTCTTCACCTGCTTCATGCTGGCGGACATGCCGTCGTGGCCGCCCTGCTCTCCTTGGAGACTGCGGTACTCGTGCGGGAAGACCAGCTTGAATTGTGGATCGCGCACGGCGCGCAGCTCGCGACCGTAGAAGCACCAAAGTGCATCATCGCCGTCGTGGGGACTTTTCGCGCCGGGCGCGCCGGAAATAAGCGGCCAGATGTCTTTGCCATCGATTGGGTGGTCGGGAAGTTTCGCGCCGATTAGTTTCGCGATGGTCGGAAGCAGATCGATCGTGGAAGCGAGGTCGTCGCACTTGGTGCCTGCCGGGATTTTGCCGGGCCACCACATGACGCATGGCTCGCGGTAGCCGCCTTCCCACATGGTGCCCTTCCCTTCGCGTAAAGGGCCGGCCGATCCGCCATGGTTGCCGTAGCTGAGCCAGGGGCCGTTGTCGGAGGTGAAGATCACGAGCGTGTTGTCGGCAATGCCATTGCGTTTGAGGGCGTCGAGAATCTGGCCGACGGACCAATCGAGTTCCATCACGACGTCGCCATAGAGACCAGCACCGCTTTTGTCTTTGAATTTTTCGGAGACTGCGAGCGGCACGTGGACCATGGTATGGGGCACGTAGAGGAAAAACGGTTTGTCTTTATTGCGGTCGATAAAGCTGACGGCGTGCTCGGTG
>CAZGMU010000077.1:9792-14038 GCA_964526975.1 uncultured Planctomycetaceae bacterium | reverse complement strand
GCAACAGCAGTGCCTGAGTTGTTATTGCCGCCGTTCGTTTGAACTCGGATGATGTTATCACCCGTGGTTTCACCTTCGGGAAGCGCGCCCAGGACAATCGGACTGGTGAACGTGGCAGTGGTGCCTCCATTCATCTGAAAGAGGAGCGAGCCCTCGTTATTGGTTGGGCCACCAGTTACTCCCTTGCCTTGCAACGAGAAAGAAGCGCCGTCCGCTAAACTGTAGTTTCCAGCGACGCCGATTTGCAACTGAGCGCCTGATTTCACCGTAACGCCAGCGGCATTTTGCAGGTGCGCATTGGACACAATACGCACAGCGCCTTGGTTAATTTCAAATTCGCCAAAAAACCCTTCGCCCGTTCCTGGCGTCCCTGCGTAGGTAAGGTTGAGGTTGGCATTTCCCTCTTTGATAAACTTGATAGGGGATTGGCCAGGTTCGGGAGGCGCGGCGTTGATTAAGTTCGAGAATGTCGTGCCAGAATTTTTCTGATCATCGTCAACATGATCTTGCGTTACGATTAAATCCGACTTGAGAGTGATGATCGACTTAACCGTCGTACTTCCATTGCTGGTGCCGGCAGACTCTGTGTAGGTGGCCGAGCCCATCGTAGCCTCAAAGATAAGATGGCCAGGATTGCTGCCGCCAAAAGTAGTGTTATATTCGTTGCCCTCTGTGTTATTGATGATCATATTTCCAATGGTGATGGTGCCTGGATCAGGAATTAGATTCACCATATTCATAGTAAAATGGTCATCCGGCGGATCATGAGGGGGATTAGCCGATGAGAGTGGCACATTGAAGATCGCCGTGTCGCCAGCAGCATTGGGGATTGTGTTTGCGGGCCCTCCGGTCCACCGCCCAGACGCGCCCCAATTAGCGCCCCCGGACTTAAAGGTGTATGTGTTTTGAGCTGCGGCCTGTTGCGGTCCGAGCGCTACGGCAACGAATATTGCCAGAGCCGCCAACGACGTTGCGGTACTGGCGATCAAGTTCGTCCGGGTAGTGAAATGATGTTGCATCGTTGTTGCGTCCTCTTCTGCTGTCCGATCAGTGGATATCGCTTCTAAAGGTGCATGCCGCATCGTCTTTGCATTTGCGTGGGCCATCTGTATGTCGAAGGCACGCTCCGGATAAACTGAAGCCGGAAGCAAAGAAAAACTGAAGCCGCTTGTTAACCGTCAAGAAATCCAACCAGTGAAGTGTGAATAAGTCGTCCGGAAACGCCGCCAAAAAACGTTGACAAGGGCTGTAATGAAAAGAGCATGTTGAGCGACACAAAAGATGTCGCTAGACACGCGCAAAACCGATCAACTTCCAAGAGTCCCCTGTAACGAGTTTGTTGATTTTTCCCTTGACGATGGTTAGTATGACATTGCACAATCGATTGTGCAAGCTAATTTTCCCGATTTTTCGGCCGCCTATTCTGCTATGGCAAGTGGTCCTATAACGCTCGAACAGGTTGCTCAGGCAGCAGGCGTCTCCACGTCGACCGCCTCACGGGCATTGGCGGGCAAGGCCCGGCAATGTCGAATCAGCCGAAGCACCGAAGAGGCAATCCTCCAAGCCGCCAAGGGCCTGGGGTTCCAAGTCAGTCACGTTGCCCGGTCGCTACGGACGCAGAAAACGGGCCTGATCGGCCTGTTAGTGCCGGACGCCTCTAATCCATTCTTTGCTGCCATTGCAAGAAAAGCCACCGTTTATGCTGAGCGACAGGGCCTTTCCACATTATTGGCCGATAGTCACGACTCGATCGAGCACGAGCAAGACTTATTGACCCACCTCCAATCGCGGCAGGTCGAGGGGCTGATCGTTTGTCCGATCGGCGATTCGTGCCGCCATTTGCAATTGCTCAGCCAGGCAGGGGCGAAAGTCGTGGTTGTTGACCGGTGGTTTGGCGATATGCAACTAACGACGGTCACCTCGGAGAACGAACACGGTGCGTTTCTCGCAACCAATGCAATGATCGAGAAGGGGCATCGCATCATCGGCTGCCTTCAGGGGCGGCCAGGCACGTCGTCCAATGACGAGCGACTCTCCGGCTTCAGCAAAGCATTGATTGATCACGAGCTTGAATTCGATGTGAACTTGATTCAGGGAGACGACTTTAGCGAGGACTCGGGCTACCGAGCAACCTGCCGATTACTTGACAGCTATCCTGACTTATCGGGGCTGTTTGCTTTGAGTAATCAAAACGCGCTCGGGGCGCTCCACGCGCTTACCGAGCGGAAGCTCAAGGTTCCCAACGATATTTCACTCGTGACTTTTGACGACGCTCCGTTTGCCGAATACCTGGCCGCACCGCTCAGCGTTGTTCGGCAAGACATCGAGGCAATTGGGCATTGTGCCGCGGAACTGCTGATCGACCAGATTCGCACGGGACGCAAGCCACACCAATTGCTCCACCGGGTTCCGGTAGAGTTCATCCAACGCAAATCCATCGGGCCTCCCCGGCAAGATCTTTAGGGATGACTCAAAAATAACTTCGGCAGATAGGACTCACCACAGAGGCACAGAGAAGACAGAAGGAGAGACAGAAGAATACGAATCGCCACGAATCCACGCGAATCAATCAGAATCGAGAATGAGACGAAAATAGCTTTTTCTTTGAGATATTGGACATTAGCGGGCATTCGTGAAGATTAGTGTTTCTATTCTCCTAGCTTTCTTCTCGGTGCTCTCCGTGTCTCCGTGGTTATTCTGAAATGGGGAAGGTTGTTCTTGAGTCGTTCCTAAGCGGCGATAGGGCAGTAATCGAGTCGCCAGAGTTCGGCCGCTCCGGTGTTCATCCAAATTTCTTACGATTGAGCCACCTGCCGCGCTAGACGTACGGTGATAGCAGAGGCCATAATCGCCACGAGGCGCTCATGCGGGCAGCAAAGGGCGATGCGGTTCGCACAACTTCCATTCATTCAATCAGGCGGGTCAGCTCTATGGTGCTTGTTCAGACGTATTCCGTCGCGGTCTTGATGTGCATTATCACCATGATCTGTTGGGGATCGTGGGCCAATACGCAAAAGCTCGCCAGTAAGGAATGGCGATTCCAGCTTTTCTATTGGGATTACTGCATTGGCGTGCTGCTGCTGACGCTGATCTTTGCGTTCACGCTGGGCAGCATGGGGCCGCACCCGCGCACGTTCATGGAAGACCTGCGGCAAGCCAGCGGCGCGGCGATCGGATCGGCGCTATTGGGCGGCGTGATTTTCAATATCGCCAACATTTTGTTGGTCGCGGCCATCGATATCGCGGGCATGGCCGTGGCGTTTCCCATTGGCATCGGCTTGGCGCTGGTGATTGGGGTCATCGTGACCTATCGCGATGAAAAACTAGCAGGAATCGAGCCCGCCTATCCGGCGCTCCTTTTCATTGGTGTCGCCTGCGTGGCCGCGGCCATTATTTTAGATGCCATCGCCTATAAGCGGATTTCCTCGGGCCAAAAAACCACGGCGAAAGGAATTGTCCTATCCGTCCTTTGCGGCATTCTCATGGGGCAATTCTTTCGTTTTGTCGCGGCCGCCATGCCGAAGCCGCTCTCCCTGATCGCCGCTCCCGAAATGGCCGGAAAGCTGACGCCCTACACGGCCCTCGTATTTTTCGCGATTGGCCTCTTTCTATCGAGCTTCGTATTCAACACGCTGGTGATGATGCGGCCATTCGTGGGCGCGCCGGTTCCATTCGGCGACTACTTTCGAAAGGGCACCCCCTGGCTGCACGCCGTCGGTATCTTGGGCGGCATGATTTGGAGCGTGGGAATGTCGTTCGCCATTATCGCTGGTGACACGGCGGGCTATGCGATTTCCTACGGGCTAGGCCAAGGCGCGACGATGGTCGCTGCTTTCTGGGGTGTTTTCATCTGGAAGGAATTCAAAAACGCACGACCTGGCACGAACAAGTTGCTCGCGCTGATGTTTGCCCTGTTCATCGTGGGCCTGGGTCTGATCGTTCGCGCTAACATGAAGCCGGACGCCACGCCGCCGGTGGCAGACCCGAGCGTTCCGGCCATTGAAGTGAAGTAGGCCCGTTTTCCCTTTATCCATCGGGAAAATGTGGGACAGGGGCCGTCGCCCAGCGCTGAAAGTTCAACTATCATAAGTGCTGGTTATCAACGACTCCTGACGGCAGACCCTTATGAAAGCCAAGATCGTGGTGGTCGGTAGCTCGAATACCGACATGATTCTCAAGTTAGACCGCATCCCCAAGCCGGGCGAGACTATTCTCGGCGGCGAGTTTATCACGGCCGCCGGTGGAA
>CAZGMU010000077.1:6399-9782 GCA_964526975.1 uncultured Planctomycetaceae bacterium | reverse complement strand
CGGCCAATCGCGCAGGATGCGGGCTGTCTCCTCGCGGTGGCCGGTTTCGTCGCGACGGGGATCAATGTCGATCATGTGCAGAAAGACAAAGCGCCATCGGGCGTAGCGCTGATTTTTGTCGCGAAAGACGGCGAAAATAGCATCGGCGTGGGCGGCGGCGCGAATGCGAAGCTGTCTCCAGCCGACGTCAAGAAAGCCAAAGCGGCGTTTGCATCGGCCAACGCGGTGATCATGCAACTCGAAACGCCGCTCGAAACGGTTCAAGCGGCCGCCGATTTGGCCCATTCCAAAGGGGCGACGGTGATTTTGAATCCTGCCCCTGCGCAGAAACTGCCCGATGCGCTCTTGAAGAAGGTGTCGATATTGACCCCGAACGAAACGGAAGCGGAATTGCTCACCGGGATCAAAGTCACGGATGACGCTTCCTGCGCCAAGGCGGCCGACGCGCTGCTGCGAAAGGGCGTGGAGACGGTGATCATTACGCTCGGCTCGCGCGGTTCCTACGTGGCCACTGGCAAGTCGAAAGAACTGGTCGCTGGTTTTAAGGTAAAGCCGGTCGACACGACCGCGGCGGGCGATACGTTCAACGGCGCGCTGGCCGTGGCACTGGCCGAAGGCAAGTCGCTCGCCGACGCCGTGCGCTTTGCCAACGCGGCGGGGGCGATCTCGGTCACGCGGATGGGCGCTCAGCCCTCGGCGCCGAAGCGCAGCGAGATCGAGAAACTTCTGGCGGGCAAAAAAGCCGCTCCAGCCAATGGTTTGGCGTCGCGGCGAATTCGGCCTTCGAAGAATGGCAGCGCGCGATCCAAGGGACGGGTGGCTAAGAAGGCGTAGTAAGCACTATCTTTCTACTGTCTGAAACAGCCAATTCAGGTTTATGCGATGAAGTGGCAGCTACAGAGGATGCGGCTCGGCACTCTTTCGCTAAGCCTCGCGTGCGTCTGCGTGATGATCGCAGTTTTCTCCACCGCAGCCGTTGCGGCGGAACCAATCCCGTTGATATTCGATACGGATATCGGGAACGATATCGACGATGCGCTCGCCCTGGGCATGATCCATGCATTGGAAAGTCGCGGTGAGTGCAAATTGCTGGCCGTAACGGTTACGAAAGATGAACCGATGTCGGCTCCGTTTGTCGATGCGATCAATACTTTTTACGGACGGCCCGACGTACCGATCGGCGTTGTTCGCAAAGGGCCAACGCCGGAGCCCAGCAAGTTCACGCCGCTGGCTGGCCAGAAAGATGGCGCGGAACTCCGTTATCCTCACCGCCTCACGAACGGCACCGACGCTCCGGATGCAGTAAAACTGCTGCGGCAAACACTGGCACGCGCAAAAGACGGCAGCGTGGTCATCGTGCAGGTCGGCGCCTCGACGAACCTGGCGCGGCTCTTGGCGTCGGAAGGCGATGAATCTTGCCGCCTGTCGGGCAGTGAACTGGTTAAGCAAAAGGTACGGCTGTTGTCCGTGATGGCGGGCTCGTTTGATGCGAAAAAAAAGTCGAGCCCGGCAGAGTACAACGTCAAAATCGATGTTCCTTCGGCAACGAAGGTCTTCTCGGAATGGCCGACGCCGATTGTGTTCAGCGGGTTTGAAGTTGGGCTGGCGGCAACCTATCCGGCAAAGAGCATCGAGGAAGACTATGGATATGTGCCACATCATCCGCTTGCCGAGGCTTACCGGTTGTACGAGCAAATGCCATACGACCGGCCAACTTGGGACCTGACGAGCGTGCTCTATGCGGTTCGGCCAGGGCGGGACTATTTTCAATTATCGCCGCCGGGACGCGTGGCGGTGGACAAAGACGGGGTGACGTCGTTTGAAGCGAGGCCGAGCGGCCAACACCGTTACCTTATTTTGCCGGATGGGCAACGGTCGCGCTTACAAGAGGCTTTTGTGCAGTTGGCTAGTCAACCGCCGAGCCAGACGAATGGGACGGTTTACCGGTCCGGCGGGGGCGGGGACGCCCCGGCTCGCGTGGCTAATTGACCGTAAAAAGTGGCAGAAAGCGGCGAACCAATTAAAAACAGCGGAGGGCAAGGGATTCGAACCCTCAACCGGTTGCCCGGCACTTGATTTCGAGTCAAGCCGCTAGCCATTCGCATACCCTCCGGGGAGCGAGCCCATTATTAAATACGAACGCCCGCTCGGCGGCAAGGCAACCTTCTCGTGGCACGGACTTTAGTCTGTGCTTACGTATCGTACGGGTTCGCTCGAAAGAACGTTTGGGACGGACGGAAGTCCATCCCACGCCGATTATGCCGAGCGTAGGGATGGCCTCATGTACGTTAAAGGCGGAACGTACTGACCACGTTGTACTACCTGAGCAGAACACGCCGCCTGGCATGGCCGCGATGCCCCACGGGCCTGCCGAATGACGCCGAAACAGCGAATGTAACGATTTGCAGCGGTACTCCTCATGCGCACGCGCAGGGGATTCCCATCACGGTTTGTCGGGGGTTCGCGCCGATAGCAGATAACATCCTGCTTGGAGTGTTGGTTCGAAGGGGGCTGCCTCCCGTTGCCCCGTTGGATCCATCGCTCCGCCTCCGGGCCAACTGCCCGCCCTCCCCGAAACTCGAAGGCGAACTCTCCCATGAACCCCACGATCCGTATTGTCACGCGCGGCAACAATGGCGAGCTAAGAACGAAAGACTACGAAAAGCACGACACCGTTTTGAAAATGCACACCCAGATTGGCATCGATGATTGTAGCACGGATTTGGCGTTACGAGGCATGCCGGTGTTTCGAGGATTGATCGGCCCCATGCCCGAGGGCAAGGGAATCGTTCGCTATGAAACGCCGGAGGTCTTCGAGACGCTAACGAAAGAATGGTCGGCGGTCAGCACGTCGCGTAGCCGGCGCCGACGATCGACCACGAACTAGCTAATGAAAGCATCGAACAGAGCGAACGAAACTGCCAAGAACACAAAGGGCGCCAAGTAATTCGCTGCTGATTTCTGTCTTCCTTGGCTCACTTGACGACTTAGCGGTTTAATTTGTTAGGAGCCTTTAGTTTTTTCATCTTCATCCCACCAACAACCAAACAACCGTGGGAGACGTCACAAGGCGCTCCCACGGTTCTTTTGTTGGTAGACGTATTCGCGCATATTAGTACGATTCACAAAATTAGCGATAGGTCCCACCCAGCGGGCTCGGTGAACGTGGCGGGTCACTTTGATATTGCTGGCCACCAATGGGGCGACTGGCTACGGCAGTCGCCGTCGAACCGGCCGGTCCTGGGGTAGCTCCGGTCGCGGCCGGACCAATCGGCGTCTTGGCGACTACTTCGGATTGCGCTGTCCGGTAAGTGGTAACGGGCACTTGAACGGTGCGAGTCTCTTCGACCCAATTGGTCTTCGAGACAGGAACTTGTACCGTG
>CAZGMU010000077.1:4875-6389 GCA_964526975.1 uncultured Planctomycetaceae bacterium | reverse complement strand
CCCAACGCGTGACCGGGCGAAGCTCGTGGGTCCAGTAAGCATCTCCAAACGGGCTCCACCAGTTGCGAAGATGAGGCTCCCATTGATACTGGGTCACTGGAGTCAAGTAAGTTTGCTGGTATGATTGGTATTCGGTGGTGACTTGCGGACGGTAAACTTTCTGCTCGCGGGTTTGAATCTCGGTTTGTGGAATCGAATGTTGTTGAACGGTGCGCGTGACTTGATAACGAACGCCGTCCGGGCCGTCTTCGTACGTCGTTTGTGCGTGGGCAAGTTCGCCGGCCGTGGCGATAGCCATACACGTGAGAGTGACAATGGCTGACTTCATGTCGATTGTCTCCTGGTTTCTTCCCCGACCAGTCGGTGATGCGAGACACGACCGGTGGTAGAAAGCCGGTGCTACTGTCCCACGTCACTCCTCCAAGGTATCGGCCACGGTGGGAGTGCATCATCAGTTGACGTAATACTGCTAGCGATTACGCCCAACTTGTCGCACCTCTCGGGAGTTACCCCTTGAAATTGGTTCGGAAATCCATGAGGCTGAGACAGGCCGCAACGCCCTGCTAATTCACTAAAGCGGCGATGCGAACACTCGACGGAGAACTTATGCTGCGCAGCGAAATATTAGCGACTTTATGCTGCCCGGAAGATCATTCGGCTCTCGCGCCTGCCAATGAATCGCTCATTAAAGAAATTAATACAGCAATTCGACGTGGGAAACTGCGAAACCAAGGCGGCCAAGCCATTGAGCAACCGCTCGAAGCGGGGCTGGTCCGTGCGGCCGGTGACGTGCTTTACCCTATCCTGGATGATATTCCCATCGCTCAACTCTCCGGTTAAACCCGCCTTAAAAACCTTCGAACCGCCCGCTCGACATGGCCGACAAAACTATTTTTCAGCGGATCATCGATAAAGAGATTCCAGCCAAGATCATCTTCGAGGACGATCGATGCCTGGCGTTTCACGATGTCGCGCCGCAAGCCCCGACGCACATACTCGTGATCCCCAAAAAGCCCATCGCGTCGGTCGCGGCACTTTGCGATAGTGATGCCGACCTCGTCGGCCATATGTGGTTGATCATTCGCAATCTCGCCAAAGAGCTACAACTCGATAAAGGATATCGAGTGGTTGCCAACTGCGGACGCGACGGAGGACAGTCGGTGGACCATCTCCATTTTCACTTGCTAGGCGGCCGGGCAATGAAGTGGCCACCAGGGTAGCGATGATTGCTAGTCCAAAGTTGCTTTGACTTTGGCGCAGGCTGAGATGCTCAGGCAGCGTTTACCACCGCAACACAACGAGCACGGCAAGGGTCGGAGCCAGTAAGCCCAGTAGCAATTAACCAACTCTTTTTTGCGCCGTACTCGTTGTGCCGTCGGGCATCCTCGCTTGGTCCCATCAGTCGGCTCGAGCAGACTCGAAGAGGAACCAGGTTCGCCTCTCGGTTTCGTCAATCCAATTTTCGATCAGGCTGGCGGTGGCTACGTCGTTGTGCTCGTCACAAATTTCGTGGG
>CAZGMU010000077.1:0-4865 GCA_964526975.1 uncultured Planctomycetaceae bacterium | reverse complement strand
AAACGCGTAAGTTGCTGGTTGTCGGCGGCCAGCTCGGCCAACATCGCGTGCGGCTCGACATACTGCTCGTCATTGTCGTGCAACCGTTGATGCCGACTGATGTCGCCGATGGAATGCAGACTTGTTGCGCCAAGCTTTCGCGCCCGCTCGGCAATGTCGTCTGTCATGGCGAAAATCTGGTCGGCCTGCTCATCCAGCAAGAGGTGATAATCGCGAAAGTGCGGTCCGCTCATGTGCCAGTGAAAGTTCTTGGTTTTCAGATAAAGGGCAAAAACATCGGCCAAGAGCGCACGCAATTCAATGGCCACTGCGGCAACGCCATCCGAGGAAAGGTCCGTGGGAGTGGCCAAGGCTGGATTGACGCGGGTCTTCAAAGCCGAACTTGTCGTAGACATGACTGCTGATCCTTTCTTGTGAGTCTAATAATTTCGCAGGGGCAAAATCAAGAACGGGGTACCATTCAAATGTTACATGCGTGGCAATTGCGTCAAGCCATCATACACAACATGCTTGGATGGTGCGGCTAATTGTCGTTGCAGGCTCAAAAGGGTAAACTAAGCCCTCCCTGAGGAGAAATTACGGCATGCCCCCCGAATCCAACCCACGCCTCAAGCATGCTGGCGGGGCGGAATGACGAATCAAGACTGGTGGCCGAACGGACTTTGAATCGATCTACTGCCCAGCACTCGCCCAAGTCCAACCCCATGGGCGAAGACTCCGACTGTGCGAAGGAATTCAACAGCCTTGACTTGGCGGCCGTAAAGCAGGATCTCGCCGCCCTGGTGGCCGGCCGATTTCGGCCATTATGGTCCGCTATTCATCCGCATGGCCTGGCACGCCGCAGGGATATATCGCACAGGCGACTGCCGCGGCGTCGGCGGCGACGCGATCACCAGCGGCCTCGAAGTCACCTGGACCAGCACGCCCACCAAGTGGAGCAACAATTTCTTCTGGAACCTGTTCAGCTTCGAGTGGGAGCTAACGAAAAGCCCCGCCGGCGCGCAGCAGTGGAGACCGAAAAACGGCGCCGGTGCCGGCACCGTGCCTCATGCGCACGATCCGTCGAAGCGGATCGGCCCCTCCATGCTGACGACCGATCTCGCCTTGCGGTTCGATCCGACTTACGAAAAAATCTCACGGCGGTTCCTCGAAAACCCAGACGCGTTTGCCGATGCCTTCGCCCGGGCGTGGTTCAAGTTGCCCCATCGCGACATGGGTCCGCGCGCTCGCTACCTGGGCCCGGAAGCTCCCGAGGAAGAGCTTGTCTGGCAAGACCCGATTCCCGCAGTCGATCACAAGCTCGTCGACGATGCCGACATCCAATCGCTTAAGGAAAGGATCCTGGCCTCCGGACTCTCTGTATCCGAGCTGGTTTCGACTGCTTGGGCATCGGCCTCGACATTCCGCGGATCAGACAAACGCGGCGGCGCCAACGGCGCTCGCGTTCGCCTCGCGCCGCGGAAAGATTGGGAAGTCAATCAACCGGCGCAACTGGCGAAAGTGCTGAAGACTTTGGAAGGCATTCAGAGCGCGTTCAACAGCTCCGCATCCGGCGGCAAGAAGGTTTCGCTGGCCGACCTCGTCGTGTTGGGCGGCTGCGCTGGAATTGAGAAGGCCGCCAAAAATGCCGGCCACGCGATCTCGGTTCCTTTCACACCGGGCCGTATGGACGCCTCGCAGGAGCAGACCGACGTGGAGTCGTTCGAGGCGCTCGAACCGCTCGCCGACGGTTTTCGCAACTACCTCAAAGGCAAGTATACCGTTCCGTCGGAAGCACTGCTCATCGACAAGGCGCAACTGCTGACGCTGACCGCGCCCGAGATGACCGTGCTCATCGGCGGCATGCGTGTGCTCGGCACGAATGCCGATAAGTCGAAGCATGGCGTCTTCACCAAACAGGCTGAAACACTAACCAACGACTTCTTCGTGAACCTGCTCGACATGGGCACGGAGTGGTCGCCGACATCGAAAGAAGCCGACGCCTTCGAAGGCCGCTGCCGCAAGAACGGCGAAGTTAAATGGACCGGCACACGTGTCGACCTGCTGTTCGGCTCGAACTCGCAACTCCGCGCACTGGCGGAAGTTTACGGATGCTCCGACGCCAAAGAGAAGTTCGTCCACGATTTCGTTGCGGCTTGGGATAAGGTGATGAACCTGGATCGCTTTGATTTGGTGTAAAGTCATAGAACAGTAGCTGGGTTGTCGCCCACAACCTGGGGTGAACGCCCAACCAACCTCCCACCCCGCAATGGTGCGTTTTTATGCGCGTAAAGTAGGTAGAATGATGGCATGGACGGCTTTCTTACACGCCTACTGCGCAGTGGTATCGGTGCGTTCCTAGGCCCGCGTCTCACGGTGATCATTCTCATCCTTTGATTCTAGGAATGGGCGTCTGGTTCGGGCTCAATTATCATAAGCTTGATTTCCCAGATCGAGAAAATAATCCGCCGTCAGCGCACTAGTCGGGCAGGCGAATGAACTACCGCAAACTGCGAATCGCGTGGTCGGTGTTTTGGGGATGGGCCGCTGTGTTGCTCATAGTGCTGTGGATGCGAAGCTATTGGCGAATTCAGCACATCATTTGGAACGGCGAGACGAAAGCTTTTGACGTCTCTTTCGACCGAGGCCAACTTGGATTTGAAGCTGTAAACGACAGGGTAATGCTACCCCTGGGTTGGTCTCACGGAACCTTTCCGATTTGGGACGAGGATTCAGACTCAGACACGGACGACACGTCTAAAACGATCTTGGGATTCGGATTGGAAACGGATGACATCTCACTAGATGCGTACATCCCATTCTGGTTTCCAGTTCTCATATGCGCAGCGATTGCCATTATACCGCCGCCTCTGTTCAAACGCTTCTCCCTCCACACTCTGTTGATCGCCACAACCATCACAGCCGTAGTACTCGGGCTGGCAGTGTACCTATTTCGCAACTAGCGGCCAGCCCTAGCGGAAAACTGGAAGGTAGAAAAACTTACGAACGATTCTCGCTACAGAAAGCTGGAGAGTCGTTTCTTGCGTCTGGGCAATGCTATGCACTACAATTCTTGGACAGAACGCATTGGTTTTTGCAATGAGCATCGACCCGCGAACCGTTTGTAGTGCAAGCGGTAAAAAAGCGATCGATCGCATCGTCAAAATTACCACACGTCCGCGTAGCTCAATTGGATAGAGCGTCGGCCTCCGAAGCCGAAGGTTAGTGGTTCGAATCCACTCGCGGATACTGACTTACGTCGATTGATTTTGGCCTGTCACAGTTGTTGTCACCAAATCAGTCAAAAGGGTCGGAACTATTACTGTGAATAATAGTTCTGACCCTTTCTTACTTTTCCCAGTTTGGTTGAGCTAGCCCCGAGGAGGCTACCAGTCTGCGGCGCGCCTTGGCGCCGAACGGCACGGCGGCTAGAACCAATCCCCAAATCAAGAACGTCGCTGGCTCGGGCACGGCGGCAAGACTCTCGACAGTGAAGGTAAATGTGTAGTCACCTAACTTGGGCGCACCTCCATCGGAGCTGTACCCATACCCAGCGGCTGACAGATTGTACACGTTTGCCGACAAGGGCATGTTCACAAAAGTGTAGGTGCCAGGAGAACTTGAAGAGACATTCTGTAAAACTGTTCCTGTGTTGTAACTCGCGGATCCCACTCTCAACCTCCAGGAAGCACTCCTAAAATCCCCACCGTTTCCTGCTGAATCGGTCAATGTAACACTGCCAGCGATCAACTGAGTGCTTGCGGGAACGGTAAAGGCAAACGAATCGAAATCACTACTGCCACCGAGGGGGATCCCTGTGGTGCCCTTGACGGTATTGACCCCGACATTTAATACGAAATTCGGGAGCAGGCTTCCGCTGCTCGGCAGATCGCCGTCAACACTTTCGTCGTGAAGGACGAAAGCTCCGGACACGGGGTTCGCATACGCTAGGGCGAACAAGGCTACCGCTGCCAAACAGGCTCTATAGCATACAGTCATGATTAGACACTCCTGATGAGTTCTGTGGGCGTATTCGGAATTAGGCAACTCCATCGAGAGCCATGCCACCCCCCAATAGAGCCATGCAATAGAAAACTCCCCAAAATGGAAGAAAAGGGGAGCAGATACTCTCATGGCACAGCGAGGGTGACATTCCACGCCGTTCACCATCCGTTTCAAGGTAGCTGAATTCGCAAGAATTCGGCCGTTGAGCGGACAGAGAGGTCAGCGGACAAAGCGGTTAGAACTATTAATTCATAGAATAATACTGGCCCCTTTTTACTTTTTACCGCACAGTGGGCTGACGCTGCTATGTTCGAAGCTATTTTCCCTGGCCCGTTTCCCACCACAACCCCACGACGAATAGCAGGCAAACCCAAGCGAACCCGGCCCAAATAATGTTGGAGCGATCGGTTGGTTCGTCGTACGCCACCCATGTTTCGAATAGCGCGAACGCGAGTGCGGCGACAGTGAAGATCAGCAAACGCCTGTTCGTCATCGGCTCATTCTACCGCGCAGGAAGAACCCCGCCACGAGGACCTTCAGTCGAGTTCCACCGGCACCTGAAGTCACAGGTCGCCAAGCATTATTGAAGACTGCGCGGCGATTGGCCCATTGCTTTCTGGCCGGTAGCTGACAGCCGATAGCCGAAAACTTTTATCGCATCCAATTACCGCGCGGTTCTCAATAATAGTTGCGGCAGGTCCACCACAAAACTAGAATTCGCTTCGGTCAGCACAGGATCTACTTTAGGGATGGCTCAAAAATCACTTCGGCAGATGGGATTCACCACGGAGACACGGAGGACGCAGAGAAAAATTCCTTTGACAGAATTTACAGGATCAACAGGATGAAATTCTTATTTGATTTCTTCAATCCTGTTGATC
>CAZGMU010000076.1:0-14059 GCA_964526975.1 uncultured Planctomycetaceae bacterium | reverse complement strand
GCCCAACGCGTCCTCGCGTCGCTCGCCAGCTTCCGCCCAACGCTCGATCCGAGCCCCTGGGTAGCCGAGGCCGAGGAATCGGCCAAGACGCTCCTCGCCCAATCGGACGATGAAATGTGGCAACAGCACGTGAAATGGGAACTCGGCATCGCGTATCTCAACGCGCTACGCGTCGAGCACACGCGCCGCCAGACCGACGCTTGCCTCAAATATGGGCAACTCGCGATCGACAACCTCTCCGTCGGCGCTTTGTGCCGCCAGGCGGTTCATTCGTCGGAACAACTCGTCGGCCAGCTTTACTTCCAGATGGGCGCCGTCTATGCCGTGCATAAGCTCGATCACGAGAAAGCCGTGCAATGGTACGACAAAGCCGCGCCGATGCTCACCAGTGAGCGCCCCGCCTCGGAGCTCTACGCCCCGCGCCGCGAGGGCGAAATGCTCGTCAGCATGGGCGTCAGCTACTGGCAACTCGGCAACCAAAACCAGGCGCTCGACCTGACCCAAACCGGCGTCAGCCTCGTCGAAGCGGCTGTCGAAAACGGCGTCCTCGCCAAAACCACCCTCGCCGTCCCCTACGGCAACCTCGCCACGATGTACGAACAACTCGGCCAGGAAGCAAACGCGACCAAGTATTCCGACCTGGCCAAATCAGTCGCCCCACCCGAAACAAAGCAATCGCAACGCGTCGGCCGCAACCAAACCCAACGCGGCCGCTCGCGCTAAGGGATGACTCAAAAACGACTTCGGCAGATAGGAATAACCACGGAGACACAGAGAGCACGGAGGACACAAATTGGGAATGGGGAATGGGGAATGAGGAGTTTTCATTCCCCATTCCCCATTCCCAACTCGAATTCTCCGTGCCCTCTGTGTCTCGGTGGTTATTCCGAAAATCGGGAAGTTATTCTTGAGGCGTTCCTAAGCGAACACGTGCTCTCTCCTATATAGCCGACCCGTCCCGGATCGGTCACCAGTGCTTTGTCACAGCAAGCCAAACGCCTCGTCCACAATCGAACCGACCGCAACCGGACACTCCACCGCGACATCTTCACCCACTGAAGCTTCTGCAACTCCGTTCGCCGTGGACCGTCGAGCGCGATCGCCAACGTGCGATTCCACCCAGTCGAGCAGTGCGGCGCCGACCTGTGGTGCGTACGCCTGCCTCTCCGCCCGCCGAGCGTGCGGCTTCGGTATCATACTCTCATTGGAACGCTGGATGCCCCCAGTGCTCGTGAACAATCTCGCTGCAAGTGCTGGCTTGCCCGATACTTCGACGCCCACTTCCGCAGGCGTTATCGCCGCTTCGGCAGTCATTGTTTCCAGCGAAGCGGCACTCGCCGCCGCAGGCGCATAAGCCGAACCAAAGCTGAACCTCCAAATCGCGAGATCAGCATCATTCACCACGCCGTCGCCATTTGCATCGGCCCCGGTACCGGCCGGAACGCTCAGCCCCATCTGCTTGCGTCCGATCACATAGTCTCCCGCGTCCACCACATCATCGCGATTGAAGTCGCCCAGCAAGCGATCCGTGGGCTGGAACTCGACAGCGCCGATATCAATGCGCCCGCCGTACACGCGCGTGAACGGCCCTCCGCGCTGATCCGTCATCGGCACTCCGCTAACGCCAGCTGCCGACAGCGGGTCGCCGGCGTTGATGGCAGGGCTGCCCGGCAACAGTGTGCGAGATGGCATCTCGCTGCCGTCTAGGAACGTAGGTCCACCGTTGTACGCAATCGGCCCCACTTTGGGGTCAACCGCACCGTGAATTGGACCGCCAATCAAATTGCCCTTGGCATCCGGCGATCCGACAGGCGCTTCGACAAGAGACGTTCCCGATTTGTCGCCGATCAAGCTATACGCAACGTTTGTCTTGGCACTAGCCGCTGTGAACACGTCAGGTCCGGACGATCCTGAATTCGCCGCGACAATGGAGTTGCTCAAATTAAGAGAGTTGAGGGATGCGCCGCTGAAAAAAATTCCGCCGCCTCTCCCGCTCGGCGAGATCGCCAAATTAGCTACGATTGTTGAGAAGGCGATCGTGACAGAATTCGAGCCGCTGCAATAAAGGGCACCACCTTCGAGCGCAGAATTCTCTGTTAACATGCTATTGGTCAAAGTCACTGCGCCATTGGCAACAATACCTCCACCATGCCCGTTGTTTGCCGAATTAGCAACAACTGCACTGCCGGACACATTCAACGTTGAGGAGGATTGCAGACCGCCGCCGGAATACAAAGTTGCAGTGTTGTGAGAAATAAGACTGTTAGTCACTACGATCGGCCCCAAGGCAAGAACTCCTCCTCCACCTTGCGATTCGTTGCCACTAACAACGTCGTTCTCTAAGATTACGGACCCGGAGGTGTACATGCCGCCTCCGAACCGCGCCGCATAATTATCGGACAACACACTGTCCTTGAGCGTTATAGTACTTTTAGAACCGGACGAAATAACCCCGCCTCCGTTGCCCGCGAGTGCCGAGTTTCCCGCGATGGTACAACCGCTTAGCGAAGTTGGCGCGTAACTATTGGAAATACCACCACCGCTCTGAGATGCCGTATTGCCACTCACGGTGCAGTTTATCAACGACAACGGACCGGCGCTGAATATGCCGCCACCGGTCGAGGCAAAGTTATCGCGAATAACGCTGCCCGACAGAGTCAGATTCTCGCGTGATAAAATCGCTCCGCCGCCCTCGTCTGCAATATCGCCACCGGTGAGTGTCAGACCGGAAATAGAAACTGGCGCCGTGATTGAAGTGTCGCCGTCATCGATACTAAATACTCGAGTACCTTTCCCCGACTGAGCAAGGAAGTTGTTGCCGCTGGCGTCAATCGTCAGAAGTTCAGCGCCTGGTCCAATGACTGTCAGCGTATCCGTAATCGCCAAGTCACCTCGGGTCAGAAGAAGGACGGCCGGACCCTGAGCAGTAAGAGATGGAGCGAACGCGATTACCTGTGCTGAACCAACGTCCGCGTTTGCCAACCCAATTGCTTCACGCAAGGACAAATGGCCGTCTGAAAAGTTACCGTCATATTCATCTACCAGTGTATCGACGACGTAATTTGCGAACGCCAGGGGTTGTCTTTCGTATGCCCCCATATCGATTCTTCCACCGTACACTCTCGCGAAAGGTGCGCCCCGTTGATCGAATTCAGGCACAGCCACTGCGTTCGGATCGCCAGCGTTGAGAGCAGGACTGGTGGCTAAGAGCGCATGTGTTCTCACTGCACCACCGTTGTCCGCAAGCTGGACCAGTTTAGGATCGATCGAGGTTTGATACGTTGATCCACCAATCAAATTACCATTGGCATCCGGTGTTCCAACGGGAGCGATTGCCAAGCCGCTTCCAGAATTATTTCCGATCAAGCTAAAGCGCGCCTGAATCGACGCTCCGAGTAGCCCAGTCGCATCCAAACCGGCTTGGGCAAAATTTCCGGCTACGATCGAACCGTCGAGCGACAACGCCCCCGAATCCATAAATATGCCGCCGCCAGCTCCAGATGATTGGTTTCTGTAGATCGTAGAACGTGAGATGATCGCACTCGAACCTCGGCACCAAATTCCGCCACCTAGAGAAGTTGCAACGTTCTGACTCACGGTCGAGTTCAAGAGTTGAATCGACCCCTGCGTGATGACTCCACCTCCAGAACCGCTAGCTACGTTATTTGCAATGGTGCAGGACTCAGCAAGGATATCTCCATAGCTGAAAACGCCGCCACCATCGCCGCCCGCTTCATTTGCTTCTATCGTGGTATTGGTCAAAGACAATGTGCTGTAGCAGAAGATTGCGCCACCCTCGGAACCCGCGGTGTTACTGACGATTCGGCTGTCCCGCACGGTGAGAGGGCCAATGCAATTAATTCCGCCACCGAGGTCCCCAGCCCGATTTCCGACCACCGTAGAGCCCACGATGGTCGTCGTACCCGATGAGACATCAATCCCGCCCGAGTATCCTCCACTATTATTGCTAACTATACTTCGGATGAGAGTTAGTGAACCGGTGCCGTCAACAACAATGCCACCACCATCACGAGTTGCCGTATTGCGGCTAATTGTACTGTCGCTGATCTGCGTGCTGCCGCGTGAGAATATGCCACCTCCGCCGTTGCTTCCAGACATCGCTGCATTTTCGCTAACAGTGCTTTGATCGATCCGCAGCGATCCCGATGAGAATATCCCGCCTCCCCGAGCGAACGAGTTTGAAGCTGTGTTCCCATTGATGGCGCT
The DNA here is from genome assembly GCA_964526975.1 of uncultured Planctomycetaceae bacterium. Taxonomy (GTDB): domain Bacteria; phylum Planctomycetota; class Planctomycetia; order Pirellulales; family Lacipirellulaceae; genus JABDGM01. The sequence continues at coordinate 9,832 of CAZGMU010000076.1, read as the reverse complement.
GGCCATAAGGTTGGCAGATGATCTTGCATAGATGCCGCCACCGTCCCCAGGGGTGAAGTTTCCAGACACTGTGGTCTGAGTCATTGTCAAAGTCGTGCAGTAGACTCCGCCCCCATCCGACAAACCTCCCACGGTCCTATTATTTAAGACCGTGGTGTGATTGAGCGTCACGTTGGTAGCGTAAATACCGCCACCGCGAGAAATGCCCCCAGTCGTTGAGTTGTCACGGATGATCGAGTCGTTCAAGGTTGTCAAGGTTGTGCAATAGATCCCGCCCCCTCCAGACTGCCCCCCTGAGGTCTTGTTGTTAGAGACCGTACTACGATCGAGCGTCACGTTACTAGCGCGGATACCGCCGCCCGGAGAAATGGCCCCAGTTGTTGAGTTATCGCGGATGACTGAGTCGTTCAATGCTGTCAGAGTGCTGCAAGAGATCCCGCCGCCCCCTTCAATGCTTCCCGAACTAGTGTTACTGGAGACTGTACTGTGATCGAGCGTCAACGTCTGTGCGACGATTCCACCGCCTGAGCCGCTGGCTTTGTTGTTATTAATCACCGTATCAATAAGTGTCAGCGTGCCCCCAGCAGAGATACCTCCACCATCCGCGCCGCTGCCCGTAACTTGGGAATTTTCGACTACGCAGTTATTGATTATGAGTGATCCGGACGTAACCGACCGGAGAGCTCCGCCATTGCCAGTTGTTTTTCCACCGGTGAGGGTGAGGCCAGAGATCTCATAGGAGCCCGACGTGGCTGTTATGCTGAATATGCGTGACTGCTGCTGGGCGTCGATCGTCAGGCGATTAGCGCCCGGACCATTGATAGTCAGCGCATCCGTGATCACGATCTCACCGCTCGTCAGCAAGATCGTCGCCGGACCACTGGCCGTTAGCGCCGGAGCAAAGTCAATCGTGTCGGCGCCCGCGACCGTATTCGTCGCGAAGATCGCTTCGCGGAGAGACGTGCGGCCGTCGTTGAAGTCGATCGAATCCTCTAGCGTTGTAACCGTCACGACGGCCAACAGGCAGCGGTCCTCGAGCCGCTCGCACCGGAGTGTGCGCCGGTAGAGAGAAAGGGAATCTGCTTGGCGATTGCGGGCGGTCTTTCGCGAATATTGTCGCGCGCACATGGTACTTGCCTCCAACGGAATAATAGAAATGAAAAAATGAATTCGTCGCTTCGATCGAAGCGGCGGATGGAATGCAAGCAGCAAGATCGCGAAAGAGTGGCCGGGCGGTCCGCCATTTCCATCACCGGCAGCGCGAGCCAGCGACGATGGGCAATCGCCCATACGAACGCGACCAGAAGCGAAAACGTGTTTCGCACAGAGATGGTCATGTTTACCCAGCCGATTGGATTCGCCACGCCCCCTCCGGCATGCCGAACCGCCCCCTAGTCTACCAAATCGATTGCCAAAATGCAAAGTTTTTCGGACGAGGGCAGTAATACCGTTTGCGGCTAGCTTCACAAGCCGAGCCACCGTAGGACGGACAATCCTGTCCGTCGATTTTCCAAAAGACGGACAGGATTGTCTGTCCTACAGCAACGGTCAAACAGTGCGCACCCGAACGATTTACAGGAGAACTGCAACGTCGGAGTCAGGTCTATTTTTCGGCGCAGTGGCTACAAGCAACTGTGCGTGCGCTCGCCGAAAACATGGACTTGGCCCTTTCGCCTTCGCCAGAATTCGGTCTTCCTATCACATCTGAACTCTGACGAGTCCAGCCACGCAACCATTCGACTTTGACAGACCACTAACTTCGTCGCCGCCAACCGCCCAAGCTCAGTACAGCAAACAACGAGCACAAAACGAGGGTGCTTGGCTCGGGCACGGCGGCGCCGTCGATGGTGGCGCCGCTGCCGGGAGACTGCTGGCCAAAGTGCGTGCGCCAGTCGGTATAGCCTTGCTCGCCATCAACATTCGTTTTCCGCCAAACCACATAGTCGGCGGCGTCCACTTTGCCGTCTTTGTTGTGATCGCCCAGCAGGGCCACGGAAGAAATCGTCAACGCTCCCAGAGGAGCGAGCGAATCGGTATAAGATTCGTTGCTGCGATAAGGCGTGTTTTCAAGATTGGGTGGCGACCAAACTCGCAGACGCTCCGAAGAACGATTGGTCACATAGAGGTTGCCAACGGCATCGAAAGCGACATCGGTATTTCTGCTGCTACTGGTGAAGCTGAAAGAATCGGCGATCGTCATTGACTCCGTATCAAACAAATACACCAGACCACCGGACTGTTCGGTGACGACGGCAAGAAGCTTCGTGACCGGATCGAAGTCGAGCCCCAAAGCGCCACGAAGCGGGTCGTTTGCCGTTTGGCCGCTGCCTAATGCCGAGGTTGAATCCCACACCACGGCGCCCGTGGTGTCGACTTTCGTCAGGCTCGGAAAAGTATCCTCTGGCGCCGGGCTGAGATTGCGGTATTGGGTGATCCAGAAATTGCCATCGCTATCTTGGACCAAACCATTTTGGTTATTGCCGATGTAGTTGCCTTCCGCCGGGGTCGCGCCGACCCCGTCGATAAATGCATAGCCGCTGGGGGGACCGGTAAACGGTGTCGTCTGGTTTCCGATATCGTAACGAAGAATGCTCATCGTGCTGCCGCCAGGAGGCAGGAAATCCTCGTCAATCGTATAGATTTTGCGATCGGCGCCCGTGCCGGCGACATACGCATCGGAAATGCTTCCATGCGTGGCATTCAAGCCACCGGCGCTACGGCCGGTGCTGTCGAGCACTTCAGCCCAAGTACCGCTTAAATTGGCCGGAGCCTGCCACACGCCGGAATGAGCACCGGACCAGTCCATGAGGTAGACGCTATCGTCCGGTCCCACGGTAACTTTATAGGGGCTAATATTATTATTGGTAACCCAGGGAATGTTGCCGGTGTGTACACCGGTCACGATGCCCGTATCGCCCAGGTCGGCATTCAGCATGTAGATGCCGTCTTGCATCGTTCGGCCAGCGCCCGTTATTGGCGGTGAATCGCCGTCGCCGCCCTCGGAGACATAGACGCGTCCGTAATAAGGGCTGCTTGGATTGGTGTTCACCGCGACGCCGCGCGGCAAATAGAAGTTGTTCAGTTCGTTGTCGGCCGTGGTCAGAAGCGTCCAATTGTCTTTCGCAGCGCCCATGGTATTGACACGAAACGAATAGTTGCCATCGGGCAACAGATTCGCCGAGCTGTCGCGGCCGTCCCAAACAACGGCTTGCGAACCTTTCGTGAGACCTCCACTAAGCGTGCGCACCACGTTATTCGAAGCATCAAAGATATTAATGGATACCGTAGTCGCATCTTCGTTGAGGATGTAGCTAAGTGTAACGCTTTCCGAAGCGCTTGGATTAAAGGTATTGGCGCTTTGCCCAAGAGCGGTCGGATAAACATTGGCTTTGACTGGCGAAGCATTAAAAATACAAACGGCGACGGTGGCGCTCAGCACGCATAATGCGCGGCGCGGGACAAACAAACGATGAAAACACATCTGAGCTACTCCTGCGAAATTAATACATCATTGAAACTTATAGGATTATTGCGGCTTCGCGGCTTCTCCGTCCAAGCGGTTCGCCAGGTAGCGATGGATGAGCGGGTCGATATCGTACGAGATCGACTGCACCGAACCATCACACATGGCCATGTTCAGGGAACCGGGGTGGGGGCTGCCAAAGGCATAAATCCCGGGATTACCTCCACCACCGAGATTGAGGTTCGTATCTTGGCGTGGCTGGTAAGTTTCCGCTTGCAGACCGCCGCCATCGGTGCCATTATACCAAGCGACTCGCTGATTATCCCACTCATAGCCTGCATACACGCTCTGGTTGTCGCCGCCACTGATATTGCAGATATCGGTGCTGTCTGGATCTTCGTAAAGCTTTGGCTCCATGAACTTCTCACCGACCAGATAGGTGTTACTTGTTCCATCGGTAATTTTTGCGGAGCTGATGGCACTACGGTAGAACATCACTCCGGACTGACACATCTGAGGTCTTGAGCTGCCAAACCCGGAAGACGTTATTTTGCAACCTGTTGCGGTCCAGGCTGAATTGGCGTCGATTTGAGCGTAGGTTAGCACGGCCGACGGCCACATCGAGGTTCCGATGCAAACACTTCCCGCATGGACGCGTGCATCGCCCGAATTTGCCGCATAATCGCCTTTGGCGACCATCGGCAAAACCATGATCCATGTTAATTCCGCTCCTGCACCAGAGCGTTGAGGATACAACTTGGCGGTCCGCCGCGAAGGACAGTGGAACGTAACGATGGGGGTCTGGTGTGCCTGAGTTGTCGCCTGCTGAAATTGAGTCGAGTTGTGGGTCATGCCCTTGCCTAAATCGCGAACCTGCTGTTCCTCGATGTAGGGAAGAATATTGTAGTACCAGCTACCTGGTTGGTCGGGCCCATAGCCTCGATTAGGATCTCCCGTGTAACGATAGCTCCAGCCTCCGGAGGGCAGGGCTTTTTGCGTGTCTTCATGCAACAGACACGCGAGAGCGATTTGCTTGATATGGTTCTTGCATTGGCTCCGCCGCGCTGCCTCGCGCGCGGCCTGAATCGCCGGCAACAGCAGGGCCACGAGGATGCCAATGATTGCAATGACAACCAACAACTCGACGAGTGTGAAAGCCCGCGACAAATGCGGGCGGTTCAACGAGTGCATGGAATGAATCTCCACAAGTGCGTAAAAACCGCGATCTGCGGCTAACCCGTCGCCTGCCTTTTATTTATTCTTAATCCAACGCGAGTGTACCTATAGTCGAATTCAGGAGTTCCAAACTAGGAATATATATTTGTTATTCATTTATTTGCAACTTAAAAATAGCGGCAATCGGCTCCGAAGAGCCAGTTGCTGCTATTTTTAAGCTGGTTCCGCATACTTAAAGAGTATCGTCTGTCGGCATGGCCTTGCGCGCCGCCGATATTCGTTTTACGCCAGATCACATAATCGCCCAGCCTAATACGATAACCACTGTGATCAAGTCTCGCTGGGACTCTTTCTGCGAGAATTCGTCACTTCCGTTACATCTACAATCATGTCGCTCTTTGATTCCAGTGGCTACGGCCCAACATTCGGCCTGCTCGTAGACACCAACCGCCGCCGGCTGCTCGATGCCGGCAAGCCAGATTCCGCCTCGCGCTCGTCCCTCAAAAAACTCTCTATCGAATCGGCCTTCGCGCACACGCATGTCATCGACCACGACATGGCCGCCTGCTGCATCGCGGGCGTCTGGCTGCTTCATGATTATCTCGACGAATCGCACACGATCAGCCAGGGCATCGATACTCCGTCGGGCAGCTTCTGGCATGCGATTATGCATCGCCGCGAGGGCGATTTTTGGAACTCGAAGTATTGGTTTCGCCGCGTTGGTGAGCATCCGGCCTTCGAAACAATCGTCAGCCGGGCGAAGCAGGCGGCCGACGCTCCGCCACGTGCGTGGGATCCGTTTGCTTTTGTGGACCGATGCGAAGCTGCGCTCAGCACCAAATCGGCCGACCTCGACGCCTGCCTCGAGCTGCAACAAATCGAATGGGAGTCGCTCTTCGACCACTGCTACCGCGCAGCGATTAGTAGGTAGAGAGTGGAAAGTAGAAAGGAGAGTTCGAGAACCTACTTGGCATTCGTCATTCGGAAATTCGCCATTGCCCACCGCCCCTTGCGTGCGCTCCACAAAACCGGATACTGAGCAGTACTTAAACGCGTTGCGGCGGGGCAGCATGAGCCCGGTCGTTTTCATTCGCCGCCAGTTAGACGAAAGGGTTGTTCCATGTCCCGCGCACAAGCCATCACGTTCAAAGGTACCCCGCTCACCCTGGCGGGCAACGAAGTCAAAGAAGGGCAAGCCGCCCCGGATTTCAAGTTGAACTATTTCGAAGGCGGCATGAAGGAAATCACGCTCGCCGACGTGAAGGGCAAGCCGACGATCATCAGCGTCGTTCCGTCGCTCGACACGGCCGTCTGCGCGATGCAAACCAAGAAATTCAACGACCAGCTTGCGGCCCTGGGCGACAAGATCAACGCCCTCACCGTCAGCCTCGACCTGCCGTTCGCGATGAACCGCTTCTGCGGGGCCGAGAGCATCAAGAACATGCGCGTCGGCAGCGACTACCAGGACCGCAACTTCGGCAACAACTGGGGCACGCTCATCGAGGAGCTGAAAATCGAGTGCCGGGCCGTATTCGTCCTCGACGCCAACGGCAAAGTGAAGCACGCCGAGTATGTGGGCGAAGTCACCAACGAGCCCGACTACCACGCGGCAATGGAAGCCCTGCAGTCGGCGCTTTAACAAGATCGAGTGGCGTGTTGGATAGATAGCCCGGCCGTTTCGGCCGGTTTGTCGGCACGATCGAATTCCTCGCAATGAGTCGACGGCGGGCAACCGACCCAGAATGGGTCGGCTATATGGCAAGGCCCTCAGCGCGGTTTGCGAATCTCCTCGACCCGGGTGTTGATCACGCGGGCGTCGATGATTTTGTCGTTGCCCGGCAGAGTCGAGTAGCTGGTGTCGCGCCAGTAGTCGCTTGGTGTCTGCGTCGAATGAATTTCGACGTTGCGCCGCAACCATGCTGCCGCGCCATGTTTCACAAGTCTTCGACTGGGCGAGAAGAGAAGGGCGATGCCGACGACATCGGTCAGTACGCCCGGTAGCACGAAGAGCACGCCAGCCATGAGCACGAGAAAGCCGTCCAGCAGCGAGTCGGCCGGCATCTGGTTCGCTTGAACATCTCGCCGAATCCGCTCGAGAACCTTCCACCCTTCGCGCCGCGCGAGCGCCGTGCCGACGATGCCCGTGACCACGACAATCGCGATCGGCACCCAGACATTCGTGAGCATCCCGATCTTCACGAGAATCGCGATCTCGACGAGCGGCAAAACGATCAACAGCAGAAACAAATAGAGTAACATCGCATCGAATCGTAGGGATCGGGAGCAACTCCGTCAAATCATGCCGATCGGCAGCAGACTCATGATGCTCGCAACCGCTGGCAATATTGCTCGGCCTCGTCGGGTGAGAGAATCGCCTGCAACTCGTCGCGATGATTGCGAAACCATGCCGCGACGATCTGGCGAACTGGTCGATCGGCCGGGGCGTCTGCACTGATGTCAACCTGAAACGCTTGCCGCAGCCGCCGCAAGCATCGATCCGCTTCCATCTCGCTCCGCGGCACTCGGGTAGCGCCCACCACGCGGCCATCGGTGAGTAAGTACCAAATGCTTTGCTTCCGTAGCGTGACGGGATAGATGAACCGACTCGGCAAAGCGGGCTCGCGTAGTTGCTCCAACCGCTCGTAAAGATATTGCAATCGCTCCAGCCGATCGCGCAGGCTGGCCGCTCGCTCGAACTGGCAAAGTCGCGCGGCTTCTTGTAAATCGCTCTCCATCTGTACGAGGGGCAGCAGGTTGCGGCCATCGAAAAACGCTCGGGCGGCGCGCAGTTGGGCAGTGTACCGCGTTCGCGTACATTCGCCGGCACACGGACCAAGGCAGGTTCCCATCTCATGGCGCAGGCACTCCGGCCGCAGGTCTAGCGAGAACAAGCTCCCTTGATCGGCAAAGTGCATCGGCACCGAAGTGGGGCAATCGCTCAGCTTGAAATACCGATTGGCGACTTCGAGCGCGTCTTTGATCCGCCAGTTGATGGCAAGCGGCCCCCAGGCGTAGCGCACACCCTTGGGCACACGCCGCCCGGTGCGCACGCGAGGCGCGTCCTCGCGCGAAATGTAGATGTATCCCAACGGCCGATCTGGCTCGCGACCTTTGACATTGAAGAGCGGTTGATGACGGCGTATCAGCTCCAGCTCGCGAAGCTGCGAAGCCAATTCGTGGCCGACGACTTCCCAGACCAGCCGATTGGTGTTGCTGGCAATTCGACACTCCTTGCGAATTGCCGCGCCGCCCTGGAAGTAAGTCACTAATCGTTTGCGAAGCGCGATCGACATGCCGACGTAGATCAGCCGGCCACCGGTGTCGATCATTCCATAGACGCCCGAGCGAATCGGACAACAGTCGCGCAACGATCGGCGGACGTTGGCGAGGTCGGCGTCCACGGGCAGCGAACAGAGCCGGCCACGGAATGGCCAGAAGTCGGATCGGCCAAATCCGCGAAACTCTTCGGCCTCGACACTCCATTGCTTGCTGCGGGGCACCACGTACCTCATGTATGTCGTTTCCAACCGTTCCCAGCCGAAACGGCTGGGCTATATGGCCGCGCCACTTCGGTTCGGTGTATGCGATCGCATATCGTCCTTGTTGTGATGCGATGCAGTTGCAGTTTAGTGTACGGAAGATGCGGAAGAGGTCGAGATTGCTAGCACTCACTAGCGGCCAAGCCGGTAGCTTGAACTGGCAAACATGGCGTTCGTTTGCTACGTACAGTCGTTGGCACACCGTCCCATTAGCTATTGCGACAAACTGCCTTTGCGTTCGCGAAACGGATTTCTTCATATTGGATCGAACCATCGGGATGGATCGCTTTTTCAAGCCATTGCGTACGGTTGTCGCGCTGTGCATCGTCTGGGCCACGCTGGCCAACGCTTGGGCGGGGCCGGCGCTTTCGACATTTGGCGGGATCACGCCGGAGATGATCGCACGGCTGGTTGTTCCGCTGATTGCCGAAGCGGTGCCGCGGAAATTCGAAGGGGAGAAGGACTGGGGCAAGACGAAGAAGATCACCACGGGCCTGCGCAGCGAGGGCAATTTCTTCCGCTTCGATATCCATAGCAAGCGAAGCGAAGTGAACGACGGTGTGTGGAAAAAGTATCGCGTCACGCTCGTCGAGCCTGATAAAAACCTCGAAATCCGTATCGACGACTTGCACCGTCTGGAGTCTGGCAAGTACGCGCTCAAGCTGTTCGTGGCAGCGAAAGTGCATGGCTGGGCGAGAGCGGTCGTGTATGAGCATGGCGTCCACCTCATCTCGCTCGAAGCCGAGGGCGATACAGCGACTCGGCTCTGGATCGATGCCGAGATCGACGTGGCAACCATCGAGTCATCGACGCTCATCCCAGGCATCGAATTGCGGCCGGTGGTGACCGAGGCGCGGCTGAAGTTCGATGATTTCAAGTTGAAGCGGATCAGCGATGTCCGCGGCGCGGTGGCCAAGGAACTGGGCGACCTGTTGCGCAAGGAACTGGAGAAGGAGTTATCGGGGAAGAAACTCGTGAATCGCTTGAATCGGGCGTTCCAGAAGCACCCGGAGCGGCTGCGGTTGTCGCCCGATATGCTCTTGGGGAAGTCTGCCGCGAAGGTGGAGGCGTCGCCATAGGTTTGTAGCATCGCTAGTTGGGGGCTGCCGTTCATGGTACTGGTGCTGTGGTTGCGCTTTCGAGTGCCATGGGCATGCCTCAAAGTGGCCATGTTTCGACGATGTTTCGGCATGCCCACATCAAGCCGTGGGCATGGCGCCTCCGACCTTGTGAAAGTGGTTGCGGTGCGGGGTTCATCGAATGGTTTGGCGGCGATAAGCATCATTGATTTTGGCGCTGCGGGCAAAGTCGATTTTTTATTCCAAAACTCGCTGCTCCGCGGGGAGCTTGTTTTTTGCAAGTTACGTGGCTGGAAGTGGTTGCGGGCTTCGATCATCGTTGGAACTGGCCGAATATTGGGATTTTCATTAGTGCTGTGGGTGTGATTAGTGATTAGTAATAGGCAGGGGTGTTGCTTAAGAAATCGCGCTAAGCCGCAAGCGATGCGGGAGAATTGCAGGGGCGTCTTTGTATTGAACATTTGTATATGTTCTGCGTACGTTAGCAAAACAGCGGGCAAATTACTATCCCTGACTTTTGGCCACTTGGGATTTTGTTGCCTGGAGAAACACGTGATGGGCGAGTTGTTCGTCGA
>CAZGMU010000075.1:4603-14091 GCA_964526975.1 uncultured Planctomycetaceae bacterium | reverse complement strand
ATTTGGCATATTGGTTGTGAAAGTGTGTTCGTTCGTCAAGCTGCAAGAAGATCTCACGCAAAGGCGCGAAGGCGCAAAGAATTTGAAATTCACCACGACGACACAACGGACACGACGAATGAAAGAATAATGATATTGTTTGAGATTTGCGCCGTGTCCGTCGTGTCGTTGTGGTTCAATGTTTTCAGTCCTACCTTTGCGACTTAGGAACGGCTCAAAAATAACTTCCCTGAAAACAGAATAGCCACGGAGACACAGAGGACACGGAGAAGAAATACAGGAGGTGGAACTATTAGCCTTTGTCTCAAAAGCGATCAAACAGTCAGTCAATGGGTACCCTCTGACCGAGGGTCAGCACCCCGTAACTGGAATGAAAAATCAACTTCTTGTTTTCAACAAAGCAAAACTGCTTCTAGTGATTCGTGTTCTTCCCTTTTCTCCTTCTGTCTTCTCTGTGTCCTCTGTGTCTCCGTGGTAAATCCTATCTGCCGAAGTTGTTTTTAAGTTATCCCTTAGCGCTTTTGCGTGAGACAATCTTGCCTGTTTGATGAATCAAGTTAGTTGGTTCCCGATCGCACTTCGATATAGTCAAACTCCGACGAGCTGGTATCGGATGAAATCGACAGGTAGCGGTCGGTGGTCGTGGTGGGCGCGTAGCGTGGATAGGTGAACGTTCCCTGGTCTTCGTCGTTGATCTGCAAGTTCACCAGGCTGTTGGCCGGAGCGATCGTGATGCGGAGCCGGACGAAGTCGCTCGATAATCCAGTGCGGCTGAACAATTGTTTGCTGACGGCGTCCGACGCCTTGCCTTTGAGCGCGAGGGTTTGCGTGCCATCTGCTTGTTTTTGAATGTTCACGAGGATCGGCCCGTAGTCGCCATTTTGCCGGTCGGCATAGATGGCGATCGTCGTGCCGTTGCCTCCGACGCTGGTGTTGCGGCAGCGGGCTTCGACCGTCGTGGTGGTTGTGAAGTCGCTGAGGGGGCGAGTTTGAAGCGCGCCGGTGGCCGTCCACACTCCATTCAACAACTTGGAAGTGTCGAATGGGCTACCATCGGACATAGCCCAATCGGCGGCGGTGTCGCCGTTCGCGTTGGTCGTCGTCGGATCGCGATCGAAGTCGGTTCGCCAGTAGCCGCTCAAGAGTTCGGGTGAATTATTGAGGGGGATACTGGCGTCGATGCGGGCGTGGCTTTGGCTGCCCGCCTGGAGCGCCAATTGAATGCAAGGCACGTAGGCGCGCACCACGCTGTAAGAAGAACCGGGAGTCGTGAATGTTCCGTAGACTTTGCAGTAAATCCGGCGTGGCGTGACGTACTGCCACGAGGCGCCGGCATCGCTTGTTTCGAAGAGGGCGGTTCCCGCCACGGAGTCATAGTTGGTAATCTGGGCCGCTTTGCCGCTGCCGCTTTGCTGCATGAACGTGAGTTGGTAGTTGCGGTTGAGCGCCAGATTTCGCACGCTGTTGGGGAAAGTCACGGTGTTGAAGCCAGCCGAGGACAAAATCGATGATTCGGCGATCGTCGCCTGGCCGATCACGTCGCCCGTTGGGCTGTCGTAGGGATCACCGGAGTGGCGCAACTGGACAGTGAGCGTATTAGACGTTGATCCGTTTTGCTTGCCGTGAAATTCGATTTTGGTCAGGTTCCACGAGAGCGCGTTGGCCGGGAGCCCATTGGCGGACGCGGGAACGATCGTGGTGCTGATGAAATTGCTCGTGTCGATGTCGCGATAAGAGCCGCTCGTGACCGCTGGGCTGGCGAGCAAGAGCGATTCGGTCGAGTCAGTGGTGGTCGTGAGCGTGGTGGTGACCGATTTTTGCTGCGGCGTTACGACGAACGAATAGACTGCCGGCAGCACATCGGCGGCCGTTGCGCCATTCACGCTTTTGCGGAGGGGAGCGCCGGCTGTTCCCGACCACTCGTAACGAATCTTTTCGCTCGTGCCGTCGTTGTTGCGATCGGCGACGACGAACTCGAGCACGCGAGCCGATTGCTGGGTGATCACGGTGGCGTAGCGCAACTCGTCGGAGATTTGATTGACGATGTCGGCCGTTTTGGCCCGTCGCGCCGCGGCCAGCGGAGTGTACGCCACTTGGCGCGCGATGTACATCACCGACCCCAAGCCGGCGATCAGCACGGCGCTCGTGACCATCGCCACCAGCATTTCGATCATGGTGAACGCGTAAGCAGACCGAGTTTTTCGAGGGGTTCGTTTCATCGGTTTGGTTCTTCGCGCTAGCTCAATTTGCCACCGATTGCGTTTGTGTCGTGCCGCCGCGTGGATGACTGCTGGTGATGGTGGCCTCGCCCGTGGCGCCGTCGAGCGTAATGGTGCATTCGTGCGATTTGGACGTGAGGACAACCGTTCCGCCGCTCGCCGGGGCGCCGTAGCCGTCGAAGGAAGCCGTGGCCGTGTTCGAGAAGTTTGCCGTGGCGCTATCGAGCGAGTAGGGCTGCTGTGTCAGATCGACGGTGTAAGAGTGATTCGCGTTGTCGAGGCTCTTAGTGTTCGAGATCGTATAGCTGGAATTGGCGAATGTGATCGATTGGTTGGTGCTTGTAAGCCGGGCCTGGCTACGAGCCAGCTCAAGGTCGGCCTTCACGCGACGCGCGGCCGATTCGACGCGGTGAAACAACAGTGAGTCGTAAAACGTCGGCATCGCGACGGCGGATACGATTCCCAGGATCAGGAGCACGATGACGAGCTCGATGATCGTGAATGCGCAGCGCGTGCGTGCCAAGCGCGTGCGCTTATCTTGGCGCGATTCTGCTCGCGAGCCTTTGATACCGTATTGTTGTCTTAACGATTGCATGGATACGGAAACCTGAAATCGCCTCGGTTGATGATGCGCGTCATCGAGCCAAGCGAGCCGGGGCGTCCTCGCCCCCGACGAATCGCGCCGTTCATCCAACCGATGGCGAGAGTATCGTGGTCTTCATTGCACTTTCTATCCGCGCCCATCTGTGTTTGATTCGCGGTTGATTTCTGTAGGGTTAATGGCATGGTCCCAATTGCGGCGCTGGAATCAATAGTGGGCAGGCAGTGCTAAAAGATAGGGCGCAGGCGAATGCAATCGCTGTAATAAAGTGGCTCGCCCGCGGACCGCTGCCGCTGGCCGATCATGCCGAACGTGCCAGCTATGCGCTTCGTGCAGGTTGAATCCAAGCGCGATCAAGCGGAATCTTAAGTATTTCGGGGGGGTAGGGCGCGCACGCGCATTCGCGCCCTAGTCTTCCCATAGCAAAACGCCCTCGATTGCGAGGGACATGCTGCAGGAACCAACTGGGTCGATTGACTTTGCTCGCTTCGATGCCGGGGGTCTTGGGTCAAATAAGTCACAATCGAATTTGTTTGGGAGACATTGAGATGCGAAAGCACAAGGGTTTTACGTTGATCGAACTTGTGGTGGTGGTCATGATCTTGGGCATCTTGGCTGCTGTCGCGGCTCCGAAGCTGCTCGGTACCTCGAGCGCGGCTACTGACAATAGCTTGAAAGCGTCGTTGGGCGTCGTTCGCGATGCGATCGAGCGCTATGCAGCCGACAATGGCGGTGCGCTGCCGCCAGGAACGGATTTGGCAGTGGAGCTCGAGCCGTACCTCCGCACATTTCCCAAAAATCCGGTGAAAGCTAATAGCGATGAGGTAGAGGTTGTTAGTTCGGCTGGCACCATGACCCCGACGGGTACAAAGGGTTGGATGTACAACAGCGCTGATGGTGGGTTCATCTGTAACTCCGCCGACACGACGAAGAGTGATGGAAGCGTTACCTACGACAAGCTCTAATCGAGTGATTGCTATCGCACCATGAGATTGTGACTGGGTAGGTGTGTGAATTTGGGTATTTCGCAGCCGTCTTGCGGATTGGGCGAAGTATTCGGATCACGGCAAAGATCGGGCCACTCGGTGGCCGATAGACAAATTGAGTCAATGCGCATACCCGGCTCGCAGGCGCGATGCCGGGTTGCGTGTTGACCTTAGATAGAAGCAACAAGGGCTGACAACCGTGACAAAAGAGAAGGCAAAAATCCTGGTCTGTGAAGACAACGTGGCGCTGTCGGGCGTCATTTGTTTCAACTTGGTTCGGGCCGGCTTCGATGTGACGAGCGTGGCCAACGGCCGATTGGCACTCGATGCCCTCGAGAAGGGAAGCTTCGACCTGGTTCTCTCCGATCAACAGATGCCCATGATGACGGGCATCCAGTTGTGCGAGAACCTGCGCCAGTTGCCGGCCCATCGCCATACGCCTTTTATTTTGCTCACGGCCAAGTGCATGGAGATCAATTTCATCCGGCTGCAAGAAAAGTTGGGAGTATCGAAAGCACTGCCCAAGCCGTTTAGCCCAAGCGAACTAGTTACTTGTATTGAGGAAGCACTCGCAGTTGGTTGCAAAGTTTAAGCAGGGAGCGAGGAGCGGAGAGTAAGACGAGTTTCTTGCTCCCGGCTCCTCGCTCCCAGCTCCCCGCTCATACGGAACGGATTCCGATGTTTGCCAGTAAGCTACAAGTTCGACTGCCGCGCAGGGTTGCCGCCTACTTCCTGCTGTTTGGGATGGCTGCGCTGTTGTGGCTGGGCGTGGCGATTGTCTACATCGCGCACTCGGTGACCGAGAGTAGATCCGAAAGTGCGGCGCTGCGTTCGTTGGGGCAAGCCAGCGAGCGCTTCAACCTGATTTATCTCCGCGACAAGGCCGCCGATTTTCAACCGATCCTTGCGGATCTTCGCAATCAAGGTCGAGCCGATTATTGCACGGTCGTATTGGGTTCGGGCGAGTATCTGGCCCATTCGAATCAAGAACTAAAAGGCAAGCCGGCAACCGAACAGGGCAACATCGTCGACCGTTGGGGTGAGATCGTCAAGCTTAAATTCATCGACGATGGGGGCAAAATCGTTCGTGAATATCGTATGCCCGTCAAGCCGGCCGGCGCTGGGAACGCTCCGGCTCGGTTTCACTCAGACTAGTCTCTGGAGTTATCTGATCACGGGAGCGCAATTCGCGCCGTTCGCCTTGATCGGCCCTGCTTGCTGCATGGTGGCCGGCGCCGTATTGGTGAATCGCATGGTTCGCCCCGTGGCGGATATCGAGCAGCAACTTCATCACGTAGCCACGAGCCCCTCGGTCGAAAGCTGCCAGTTGCACGAGGTGCCATGCGTCGGCGCCGCGGCGATGGGGTGGAATCGGGTGGTTCAGCAGCGCGCGAGCGGCGCGGAATCGGAGTCGCTGCAACAACGCATTCGCAAGTCGCTCGAGCAAGGGCGCCAGAGTCGGCTCGACTCGGTGCTCAACAGCATGCCAGACGGCATCGCCACGACCGATGCCAGCGGGCGCCTGACCTATACCAATATGCCGATGTCGGTTTTGCTGGGGCTCCCGGCGGTCGTGCCAGGCGGCGACGGCGCGAGCGAAGGCGAGGGCGTGCCAAGCATGACGCAGCAATTAGCGGCGGCATGGCAATTGGCTGAGTCCGATCCGCTGCTGGCGGCCGAGAATCGCGATCGAGCGGTCGTCACCGAGCTTACGAAGGAAGAGAACGGACAGCGGCGAATCGCGCGTGTGGCGCGTCATCCGATTATGAATGAAGGGGGCATCCCCGAGAGCCATGTCTGGACGATTCGCGATATTACTCAGCAAAAACTGGCTGAGGAGATGCGCGACCAGTTTGTCGATACCGCCACCCACGAGCTGCGGACCCCGCTGGCCAACATCAAGGCCTATGCCGAGACACTGGCCCTGGCCGACGTGATCGACATCGAGCAGCAAAAGCAGTTCCTCAATACGATCAACTCCGAAGCGACCCGCCTCGCGCGATTCGTCGACGATCTGCTCAGCGTCAGCAGCATGGAACTCGGTTCGCTGTCGCTAAACAAGCAAACGACCGACCTGCGGCGCATGCTCAACGAAGTCATTGCCAAAGTTCGGCCGCAAGTCGACGAGAAACAACTCACCTTCGAGGTCGCTTTTCCAGAGAAGATGCCCGAGCCGGAGCTGGACAAAGACAAGATCGCCACGGCGCTGGTCAACCTGCTGGGCAACGCCGTGAAGTACACGCCGGATGGCGGTCGCGTCGTGTTCCGCGTGAATATCACGGACAAACAGATCGAAGCCAGCGTGACCGACACGGGCGTCGGCATCGCGGCCGACGAGTTGGATAAAGTCTTCGAGAAGTTTTACCGGAGCACGGACCCACGCGTGCAAGAGCAAACCGGCACCGGCCTGGGCCTGGCCCTGTCCCAAGAAGTCGTCCGCCTCCACGGCGGCAAGATCACCGTCGAAAGCGAAATCAACAAAGGCAGCACATTCACGATGATGCTGCCGCTGGGGTAAAGCGGGGAGCAGGGAGCTAGGAGCGGGGAGTCAGAAAGACAATGGCGGAGGATAATTATCAGTTTCGATTTGAGCGAATGGAGGTTTGGCAGAGGGCGGCTGATATGGCTTTTAATTTGGGCAATGTGGCGGATCAGTTAGCATCGCGACATTTATATCGCTTTGCAGAGCAGCTACGCGCTGCGGCGCTCTCGATTTCGAACAACATTGCGGAAGGTTCTGGAAGCAGTTCGAACAATGAATTTCGAAACTTTTTGAATATCGCTCGTCGCTCCGCATTTGAATGCGCAAGCATGTTACTAATCTTTCAACGTCATCAATTGATCCCTGCAACAGAAGTGAGTACACACTTAAGCGAATTGAATCAGATCTGTCGTATGATCACGGGATTTGGACGTTCATTAAATTGAAAAAGGATTGTCGAGCGAATGCTTGGAGCCACGAGTCTTAACTCTCCGCTCCCGGCTCCCTGCTCCCCGCTTCAATGTTCCAACAAAAATGCCAAGGCGCGGTGGATGTGATTACTGGCGGCGACCGGATTTCCGGTGAGCACGTGGCGGAGTTGAGCGCGCTATTGGCGAGTCGGGTGGGGCGGGGGCAGCCGCAGATTGTGTTGGATTTGCAGAGTATCGCGGTGATCGATAGCGCGGGTTTGGAACTGTTGTTGGACTTTCAAGAGAAATGCCAGCGGAGGGGGGGCGCACTGAAGCTGGCGAATGTCGGCACGCTCTGTCGGGAAGTGTTGAAAGCCACCGGCGTTGGGGCGCGGTTCGAAATGTTCCGCGATTCGGGCGGCGCGGTGCGGAGCTTTGTGCAATGAGTGCCACGGACGCCACAATCGTAGACCAGCGAGCCGGGTCATCCCCGACCCCGACCGGGGCGGAGGACCGCCCGGCTCACGCTGCGCAACCTCACAAATCTGACGCAGCCCCACCGCGCGCCATCCGCGCTACACTCGGTCAGCAACTCGTTGGCGCCGATCTCATCACGCCCGAGCAACTCGATCTCGCCTTGGCCGAAGGCTCGCAGAAGGGGTTGCGCCTCGGTGAAGTGCTCGTCGAAATGGGCATGGTCCAGGAAGACGCCATCCTCCCCTTCATCGAAGGGCACCTTGGCGTGGCGGCAGTTCGTCTGCGTGACGGCATGATCGACCCCATCGCCGTGCGTCTGTTGCCGCGGAAGATCGCCGAACGGCTCGACGCGATCGCATTGTTCAAAGTGCGCGATACGCTCTGCGTGGCCATGGCCGACCCGCAGAACCTGGAACATCTCGACGAGATCGAACGAATCACGCATTTGCACGCCCGGCCGGTTTTCGCGTTCCGCAGCAGCATCCAACGCACATTGCCGCGCTGCTACGAAGAAGGTTTCGAGGTCGATACCGTCACCGCCGACATGGACGAGTCGACCGTCCAGCTTCAGGCCGATGCCGCCGAGGTGGATCTCACCAACGTCGAGTCGATGGTCGACGGCAGCCCGATCATCAACCTCGTGAATTACCTCCTCGTGCAGGCGATTCGCGCCGGCGCGAGCGATATTCACATCGAGCCGAGCCGCAAGTTTTCGGTCGTGCGGTTTCGCGTCGACGGCCAAATGTACGAGGCCCTGCGGCCGCGTCGCGACATGCATCCCGCGCTGGTTTCGCGCATCAAGGTCATGGCCAAGATGGACATCGCCGAGCACAACAAACCGCAAGATGGCCGTTTTCAGGTGACCGTCGAAGGCCGCGAAGTCGACTTTCGCGTGTCGACGCTCCCCACGGTGTTGGGCGAGAAGATCGTGATGCGCATTCTCGATAAAGAGAATCTCACGTTCAATCTCGATCTCTTGGGCGTGCCGCCCGATATGCTCAAACAGCTTAAGGCCCTGCTGGCCAAGCCGTATGGCCTGTTGTTGGTCACGGGCCCTACGGGTAGCGGCAAAACTACGACGCTCTACTCCGCGCTCGAGCTAATTAAAAACGTTCACAGTAATGTCGTGTCGGTCGAAGACCCGGTCGAGTACCAGGTCGAGTTGGTCAACCAGGTGCAGGTCGACGAGTCGCGGCAGTTGTCGTTTGCCTCGGCGCTGCGTTCGATTTTGCGGCAAGACCCGGACATCATCATGATCGGCGAGATTCGCGACGTGGCGACCGCCCAGATCGCGGTGCAGGCCGCGCTGACGGGCCACCTCGTATTGAGCACGCTCCACACGAACGACTGCGCCGGCGCGATCCACCGTCTCACGGACATGGGCATCGAGCCGTTCAAAATCGCAGCCGCATTGGTCGGCGTCGTGGCCCAGCGGCTGATTCGCACGGTTTGCCAGTCGTGCAAGACGTTTGTGTATGCGTCGGCCGAGTTGCTCGAAACGATTCACTACACAGGCGATAAGCGCAAAAGCTTCATCCGCGGCGAAGGCTGTCCCAAGTGCCATGACACCGGCTATTCCGGCCGCACGGGCATTTATGAAGTGATGCCCGTCGACCGCGAAATCCGCGAGCTGATCTCAACCCGCGCTAGCACCGATGAAATCCGCGACTGCTACCGCCGCAACGGCGGCAAAACACTACTGGAGCAAGGCATCCGACTGGCAGAGAAGGAGCAGACGAGTTTGGAGGAAGTAATGAGAGTGGCGTACTTCGAGTGAGGAGGCTGTCAGCTATCGGCTGTCGGCCAGATATGCAAGTGAGAACGGTATGCAGGACTTTCGCAATCTGGATGTTTGGAAGCGATCACACGAGCTTACGCTCGCGGTGTATCGCGCAACCAAAATCTTTCCTGACGACGAGCGTTATGGGCTTATTTCGTAACTTCGCCGCGCTACTTCATCAATACCAGCCAATCTTGCAGAAGGTTGCGGTCGCGGGAGCGATGCGGACTTTGGAAGATTCGTTCAGAACGCAATGGGATCGGCGAGCGAAGTAGAGTATCAGTTTCTGTTAGCGAAAGACTTGCAATACCTCGACGCCAATATCCATACGAACTTAAACGACGAGATCACGGGAATTAAACGCATGCTTGCATCACTCTTACGAAAGATCCGAACCAAATAGCCGTCTAACTTCTGGCCGAAAGCCGACAGCCAATAGCCGACAGCCCAAATGCAATTCACCTACACCGCCAAATCGAAGACGGGAGACATCCAGACCGGCCACATTAGTGCGGCCGATGTCGAGGCGGTGA
>CAZGMU010000075.1:0-4593 GCA_964526975.1 uncultured Planctomycetaceae bacterium | reverse complement strand
CGCGCGCTGCGGGAGCAGAGCCTGTATGCGATCGATATTCGCAAGAAGGTCACGAATTCGGCGTTCAAGGCGCTCATGGGGTGGCGTGACAAGTCCTCGCTTTCGCGGCGCGATATATTAAGCGTGACTACCCAGTTGGCAATTATGACTCGTTCGGGAGTCGACCTGGCCTCGGCCTTCTTGTCGTTGTCGCAGCAATGCAGCAATCCGACGATGCGCAATATCCTGGCCCAGGTTCACAAAGATGTGACCGGCGGCAAAAGCATTTCCGATGCGCTGCAATCGCAAGCGTCTGTCTTCGGCGATGCCTACGTCGCCAGCGTGGCGGCCGGTGAAGCAGCCGGCAAAGTGCCCGAGGTGCTCGGGCGGCTCTCTCAGTTCCAGCGGAGCGAAATGCGCGTTCGCGCGACCGTGCGCGCGCTGCTGGCCTATCCGCTCTTGTTGTCGAGCGTATCGGGCCTGGTCGTGATCGGGCTCGTTTCGTTCGTGTTGCCAAAGTTTGTCGATATCTTCGGGCAGTTCGACGTGGCGTTGCCTGTCATCACGCAGGTGGTCGTGGCCGCGTCCGATGTGCTGCGGCGGCACTGGTTTATTTGGGCTCCACTGCTGATCTGCGCGATCGTGGGGACCATCGCCTCGCGGCACGTCGAAGGAGGGCGGCGGAAATGGGATTACGCCATGCTCAATCTGCCGATTCTCCGCGATATTACCCGCGCGTTTTACATCGGTCGCACGTTTCGCTTGATGGGGCTCATGATCGAGAGCGGCGTGCCGCTGCTCGAAGGGCTGCGGCTGACGCGCAATAGCGTGCGCAACTTGCTCTACCGAAAACTGTTTGATGACCTGGAGGACTCGATTCTCAACGGTCGTGGCCTGGCGAGCTCGCTGATCACGGCGGGATTCGTGCCGGCGGTCGCGGCCGAAATGGTGCTCACCGCCGAGCGGACCGGCACGCTCGGGATGGTCACCGAGCTGATGGGCGAACATTACGAAGAAGAAGGCGAATCGAAACTGCGCGAACTGGCCACGCTGCTGGAGCCGCTCATCATCGTCGCGATGGGCATCATCGTGGCCACGATCGTGCTGGCGGTGATGCTGCCCATGTTCGACATCGCCACGATGGCACGGTAGGTCAGGCTCAGCCTGACGGAAATAACACGGACAAAACGGATAAACGACGATCGCGCCAGGCTAAAGCCTGACCTATCATCCTGTGAAAACGAAAGGAATCGTTATGAAGCAATCCAACTGGCGCAAAGTATTGCTTGCACTGGCTTTTGCCGCTAGTTGCATGTTCGTCGATGCCATGATCTCGCTGACCAACCAAGCGCACGGCGAAACCCGCGGCTTGGCGCAACCAGCCGTGTTGGAGGATCGGTCGGTGCCGATCTTGCGAGAGATTTCGGCAACGCTTCGCCAAATGGACGCCCGCCTGGCACGGCTCGAAACCACCGCGCAACGCCTGGCCGCCAAAAGCACCATGAGCCCGCGCCGCACGACCACAATCGAGCAAGCCGACGAAGGCACGAATTAACCGGGAGCGATTGGAGGAGGAAGGTGTCAGGTGTCGGGTGTCAGGTGTCGGATAAAAACGACTTCCTGACACCTGACACCTGACACCTGACACCTGACACCTATGTTTTCTTCACGATACGGCTGGA
The DNA here is from genome assembly GCA_964526975.1 of uncultured Planctomycetaceae bacterium. GTDB lineage: Bacteria > Planctomycetota > Planctomycetia > Pirellulales > Lacipirellulaceae > JABDGM01. The sequence continues at coordinate 2,932 of CAZGMU010000075.1, read as the reverse complement.
TCGGCGTCGATGTCGGGACGCACACGGTAAAGCTCGCACAAACCGTGCGAGACGGGGGGCGTGTGCGCCTGCATCGAGCCGCTGTGATCCAGCGGCCCACGTCGTGGTCCGGGGGAGATGACTTGGCGCTCGCGCAGCCGATCTCGTCGTATCCCGAAATTCGCGCGGCGATCGAGTGTGGCGATTTTGTGGGCCGCAACGCCGTCAGCACGTTGCCCATGAACATTTGCCAGTTGCGCAGCCTGAACGTGCCGCCCGGCACCGACGACGAACGCCGCACGATCATTGCCGACGAATTGGCAGAGGATTGGGCCGAGCTCCGTAGCCCCATGGAGTTCGACTACTGGGAAACCGATCTGGGAAAAACCGAGAAAGGGGCCGACTCGTTCAACGTCAATGTATTGGCCACCTCGCGGTTGTGGATTTCCCAGTTGTGGCGCGATTGCCGCCGCGGCGGGCTCGATTGCTGGTCGGTCGATGGCTTGCCGCTCGCCATGGCCCGTACCGTGGGCCTCGCGGGCGGCTGTTCCGGGGGCAAACGGGCGCTCGTGGTCGATTGGGGTTATTCCAACACCACGCTCTGCATCGCGGGCGACCACCGGTCGCTCTACAGTCGGCGGATTCACGATTGCTCGTTGGGGCGGGTCGTCGACGCCATCTGCAAAGAGCTCGATGTAACGCTCGACGAAGCGCAACACCTCATCGATCACGAGGGCCTGTTGGCCGACGGTGGCGAAGCAAGCAACGATGTGGCCACGGCCAGGGCGATCACCAGCGCCGCATCTGGCGCGCTCGACGAGCTGGTCCGCCAGGTTTCTCGCACGCTGCAATTCGCCGAAATGCAGCGAAAGCACCTGCAACCCGCCGCTGTATGGCTGTTGGGGGGCGGCGCCTCGTTGCGCAACGTCGGCCCTTACCTGGCTGCCGCGCTCGCCATGCCCGTTCGTATTTGGGGGCTGGAGCATGCGGCGGAGCCGATCGATTGCGCGGCCGGAAATCGGGCTGCTGTATTCGGCAGCGCAGCGGCATTGTCGTCTCTCGTGTGGAGGGCCGCATGAGAACCGCTATCAATCTATTGCCATCATCGTTTCGACGACAGCAAATCCTGCGCAAGCGGTTGGTGCAATGGGCCTCGATCATCTCGACCGTGCTCGTCGTCGGCTGGGCCTGGCACTGGTACGACTTGCGCGAAGGCCGCCAGCTCGCTCAACAACTTGAAACGCTGACGCGCGAACATACGCCCGCCCAGGTGATGCTCAAGCAGCTCATCGAAATGCGCAAGCAATTGAAACAACTGGAAGAAGAGGAGGCGGTCGCCAAGGTGCTCGACTGCCAGCGCAACGCGCTCACCGTGTTGGGGTTGGTGAGCGAATCGGCACAAGACGCCAAAGGCCGGCTGCGTGTCACCAAGTTCAACATCAATAACTTTCAAGATGCTCAGCCAAAGGTCGAGAGCTCCGCGGTCAAGGGCCCCGAGCTGACGCTCGGCGGCGAGGCGCTCGACAATCCGGCGGTGACCGAGTTGTTCGACCGGCTGCAAGATTCAGGCATTTTTCGCCCTCCGAGACTACGAAATAAGATGCGAGTTCTAAACCAACCCTCAACGAACAAACCCACCCAAAATTAGCGGCGGCGTTTACGCCGCGCCACAACCACCCTGTTGATTACTAAAAACCAGCTCATGCCGATCATCGACGAAAACACCCGCCGCTTTGGCCGCCTGCTGCACTACGCAGGCGTGCTGGCGACCGTCGTTTGCGCGACGATCGGCTACTCGTTCTTGCACGCGCCCGCAGTGCATGAAATCGCCGAAACATCGGCCAAAATCGACGAGCTGCTGGCATCGGTGCGCAACGGCCCCATCACGCGCCACTACCATCGCATCGCGACCGAGAAGCTGAGCCAGGTCACGACGCGCATCGCCAATCTGCAGCGCCGCGTGCCAAGCGATGCCGATGTTGGGTCGTTTCTCAAGGAGGTTACCGAACTAGCCGGCGCCGGCCACCTAATGATCAAGGACTTCCACCCCGAAAAGCCCGAAGTAAAGCCTGGCTATGCGGAAATGCAGGTCACATTGAGGGGGCAGGGGAGCTTTGGCGATATTTGCACGTTTCTCGATCAACTCGCCAAATTGACGCGCCTCTCCAAAATCAAGGACTTGTCGCTCTCCGTTGCAGACAACGCGGCCGAGTATCCGATGACAGCAACGCTCGTCATTTATTTTGGTTTGCGCGGCAGCGACGAGGCGCCAGCTCAGGAGGGACGCCGTGGCTGAAGCACGATCGTCCTCCACAGGATGGACAACCAATAAGGCGATTCTGATCGGTGTCTTGTCTCTGGTGCTAGTGGTGGTTCTCTACATTCAGTTTGGGGGCCAGAAGGAAGCGCCGATTAGCAAGCCGGCCGGGCATCGTCCGCCGCGCCCGACGATCGCGGTGCAACCGGCAGGGGATGCAGCAAAGGCCGCGCCCATCACGCTGGCTACCGCGAAGCCGTTCACCAAGACGCCAGCAAAGCCGGAACCAGAAAAAGCCGTGGCAAGCCTCATCATCGATGCGAAGCGCTGGCAGGCGCCCAAGCTGGAAGCCATTGTCGCTTACGATCCCTTCGCGCTGCCGCCTATTTTCCCTCAACCGCCAAAAGTGGGAGCTGGCGGCACCGGCAAAGATAGCGATGCGCTCATGGCCGAGGCTGCCGCCGAAAACGCCAAGAAACTGGCCGAAGCCGAAGAACAACGACGATTGGTATTAGAAGAGCTCAAACAGCGCGGCGTGAGCATCATCTCCAGCGAAGGCGACCAGTACGTCGCGGTGATCGGGGACGAAAAGCTGCGCGTCGGCGACCAAATCTACGACTTCATCATCACGGCAATCGACCCAGACGATCCAATAGAGACGGTGCACATCGAGAGGAAAGAGTCGCCATGATGAGC
>CAZGMU010000074.1:9253-14304 GCA_964526975.1 uncultured Planctomycetaceae bacterium | reverse complement strand
AGATGGAAATAGGTGAAAACGACCTGTCCTTTGCGGATCAGCGCGATCTCGCTTTTCTGAGGCTCCTTTACCTTCACGATCATATCGGCCCGGGCAAAGATTTCAGACGGCCCTTCGATCAATTCGGCCCCAGCCTGCACATAGTCGCCGTCCGGCAGCCCCGACCCCGTGCCGGCCCCGGCCTCGATGAGAACCCTATGCCCGCGGCGGGTAAGCTCCTCCACCCCGACCGGCAACATGGCCACACGGTATTCATCCTGCTTGATCTCTTTCGGCACACCCACGATCATGATTACGGCTCCCAGGCGGAAACTTGCGATGCGATATTATTGGAAACGCCCCTAGTTTAAAGCACCAATGACCAAATCCCAATGTCCAATTGGGAAGTGGCTGGCGGATGCTATCCACCTGATGAGAACTGCGCGATAAATGCTGGCGTCGCCCGTCATTCTCGCGCAGGTGGGATAATGACGGCAGAGGTAGGCTGTAAACTAACTGGTAGATGCAATTTCATGAATCCTTCGACACGCAAGAATTGGCTTCCGCTCGGCTTGTTGGCGGTGGCGCTGTTGCTATGGGCCAGCATTTTCGCTCTCGGCGCCTATTTGCAATTGGGCACCGACCAACCGCGGCACGACCTCCGCAAGCCGCTCATCATCATGGGCTCGATGGCGACCTTTCTGGCGCTCTGGGGCTTGGCGTTGTGGAACCGCGCGCGGAGGTAAAACCGCTGCTATGGGAAAGTACCCGAGTGATGTGGCATTCACGCTTGCTGTCAAGGCGATTCAGACAGCGAAAGGCTCGCGACAGACTTACGCCAGCGTAGAAGGCGGCCACGGTTGGGAAACGACCGTGACCGAAGAACTCGAACAGTTCATTGCCGAGCGCGACGAGTTCTACTTCGCCACGGCGAGCGCCGAAGGTCAGCCGTATGTGCAGTATCGCGGCGGTCGGGCGGGGTTCCTGCGAGTGATCGACAAACGCACGCTCGGCTTCGCCGACTTCGGCGGCAACCAGCAGTACATCACGCTCGGCAATTTATCGGAAAACCCGAAGGCGTTCATCTTTTTGATGGACTACATCGACCTGCGCCGGATCAAGCTATGGGGCACCGCGCGGGCTGTTGAGAATGATCCTGACCTAGTCGAGCGGCTGCGCGACCCTACCGATCCCTCACGAGCCGAACGAGCGATCTTATTCACGCTTGAGACTTGGGATATGAATTGCCAACAACATATTCATCGGCGGTTTCCGCAGGAGATTGTCAGGCCGTATGTACAGCAGTTGCAGGCACGGATTGCGGAGTTGGAGGCAAGGTCTAAAAGCTAAGATAATGAGTTATCAAATGGCTGAAGTGCAAATCATTCGTGCAGATTTAGATTCGCCGCAACACGCGGATGCGGTAGCCGATCTGATGAACGCTTATGCATCCGATCCAATGGGCGATGGCCGACTTCTTACCGACGAAGTCAAAATGCGACTTATCGATGGTTTGAGGCGTCATCCAACGACGCTTATCATTTTGGCGTTTCAAGGGGACCGACCTGTGGGCCTTGCCACTTGCTTCTTTGGATACTCTACATTTGCTGCGAGCCCCCTGCTTAACGTAAGTGACTACTTTGTTATTCCGGAACTGCGCGGAAGCGGGATCGGCAAAAGATTGCTGTCGGCCGTCGAAGTTGCGGCTCGTAAGAGCGGGTGTTGCAAACTTACGCTGGAAATTCAGGAGAACAACCATCGAGCGCGGACAATCTATGAGGCATTTGGATTTAGCCAAGCGATATACGTCGAAGAAGCGGGAGGATCGCTCGCGATATCGAAACGCCTTGTATAGCGGCCTATACGCGGTACCAATACTTGTTTTCCCGCCCTTGTGGCCCTCCCCAGCCTGCGGTAAACTGTTGGATTCTCACTAGTTGCACTATTTTCTGGCCTCTCAGCGGGGCCACGTAAGAATCATGAAAACGTACATGGCCAAAGCCGGCGAGGTCGAGCAAAAGTGGCACGTGATCGATGCCACCGATCAGGTCGTCGGACGGCTTGCCAGCCGGATTGCTGTTTTGCTGATGGGCAAACATCGCCCCACCTACACGCCGCATGTTGATACGGGCGACTTCGTCGTCGTCATCAACGCCGAGAAGGTGAAGTTCACCGGCAAGAAGTGGGACCAGAAAGAGTACGCCTGGTACACCGGCTACCCGGGCCAGCGGACGGTCGATGCGGCCACGCGCTTGGAGCGCAAGCCGGAGCTGATTCTCCACGAAGCCGTTCGCCGCATGCTGCCGAAGAACAAGCTCGCGTACAAGATGATCACGAAGCTGAAAATCTACAAGGGCGCTGAGCACCCCCATCAGGCCCAGCAGCCAGCGCCATTGGAGCTGGCTTCGAAGTAATTGAACGAATAATCTGACACCAGACACCTATCACCTGACACCTTCTTTATGCCCACTGCAGAAAAAGTCATCGACGCTCTTGGAACTGGTCGCCGCAAAACCTCGGTTGCTCGTGTGCGGATTCGCGCCGGCAGCGGCAAGCTCACGATTAACGATCGGACGCTAGAAGAGTACTTCCCGGTGATCCAGGATCGCAATGCGGTTGTCTCGGCGCTGGAGCATGCCGGTGTTCGCGATAGCGTCGACGTGCGGATTCTGGTTCATGGCGGCGGCGGTACCGGTCAGGCCGGCGCTTGCATGCAAGGCATCGCCCGCGCCCTCATGAAATACGACAGCGACCTCTCCGAGAAGCTCCGCGAAAAGAGCTTCCTGACCCGAGACGCTCGTATGAAAGAGCGCAAGAAGCCAGGCCTGCGTGGCGCTCGCCGCGGCACTCAGTTCTCGAAGCGGTAATTGCGATATCGACACGCCCGCCCCGAGAGGGCCGCGTGCAACAGCCCAGGACAATCGTCCTGGGCTTTTTTGTGTTTAAAGCGATTGAAACATATATAGCCGCCCCGTTCCGGGGCGGTCGCCTGCGATCAAACAATCGCGGGAGAGTCTGTCGAGAGGCGGCCGGCCGAAACGGCTAGGCTAGATACCCCCCCGTTCTTCAGACGGCAATCGTCCGCCGCCCCGGTAGCACAGCGGTTGGCCGCATGCTTTAATGTCGTCTCCTTCCTCCCCGTCCCCAGCCCCTAATCCCTAGCCCCCAACTCGGCATGATCAATATCGAGCCCAAGCTATTTGTATTCCTGCTATCGACGTTTCTCGGCCTGGAAGTGATCCGCCGAGTCTCTCCGCTGCTCCATACACCGCTGATGTCGCTGACGAACGCGATCTCGGCCATCGCGATCGTCGCCGGCATTCAAGTAATGGCCGAAGGAGACACGACATTCAACAACGTGCTATGCACGCTCGGCATTATCGCGGCGACCACGAATATCGTCGGCGGCTTCTGGATCACCGATCGCATGCTCAAAATGTTCCGCCGGGAGCCGAAACGTGACTAACACATTTTCGATGATCGGCTTGCTAGGAGCCGCCCACGCCAGCGCGGTCGACGCAACCGCGAATTCCTGGCTGGGCACTACTTCGTGCCTTGTTGCGGCGGCTTTGTTCATCTTGTCGCTCAAGTGGTTGAGTCATCCACGAACGGCTCGGCGAGGCGTGCGCGCGGGCGAAATCGGTATGGCGCTCGCTATCGTGGGGACGCTGCTCATCTACCGGACCGTATCGTATAAGTTGGTACTTATCGGCATGGTGATTGGTACTCTCATCGGCGCACCGATGGCCATTTGGATGCCAATGACCGCGGTGCCGCAGCGAACGGCCTTGTCGCACGCCTTCGGCGCGCTGGCCGCCGCCCTGATCGGCACGGCCCACTACTACGGCTTCGGAACCGGCGAGCTTGATCACTTCACGATGGCGATTCTGGCGGTCGAAGTTTTTCTCGGCAGCCTGACCTTTACGGGGAGTCTCGTGGCATTCGGCAAGCTACAGGAGTTGATTCCCAGCTCGCTCAAAGGCGTAGCGAATCAAAACCTGATTAACTTCGGATTGCTGGGCGCCGCGGCGCTATGCGTCGTGTGGCTGACGCTTCATCCAGACACGTATCTCTTGTTTCCATCGTTGATTTTGTTAGGGCTGGGGTTTGGCCTCTGTCTCGTAGTTCCGATCGGCGGCGCGGATATGCCGACCGTCATCTCGCTGCTCAATTCGTATGCCGGCCTTTCCGCCAGCCTGATGGGCTTTGTGCTCAACAACTACCTGCTGATCATTGCAGGCGCGCTTGACGGCTCCTCTGGCTTGATCCTATCGATCATCATGTGCAAGGCAATGAACCGCTCGTTTACGAACGTGCTGTTCGGCCAGATGGATGCAAGCCAAACGGCCTCGGCCGACGATGTGTACGGCGGCAAGGTGAAATCGGCTAGCGCCGAAGACGTTGCGGCAATTCTCGACGGTGTGCGCCGCGTGGTCGTCGTCCCCGGCTACGGCCTGGCAGTCGCGCAAGCTCAGCATGCGGTGCGCGAGTTGTTCAACCAACTCGAAGAGCGAGGCACCGAGGTCGAGTTCGCCATTCACCCGGTGGCCGGCCGAATGCCAGGACACATGAACGTCCTCTTGGCCGAGGCCGATATCCCGTACGACAAGCTCAAGGAGATGGATGAGATCAACCCCAGCTTCGGCCAAACGGACGTGGTCATCGTGATCGGAGCTAACGATGTGGTGAACCCGCTCGCCAATACCGATCCGCAAAGCCCGATTGCCGGGATGCCGATTCTGAATGTCGGCGAGGCTCGGACGGTGGTCGTGGTGAAACGAAGCTTAAGCCCGGGATTTGCCGGAATTCCGAACCCGCTCTTTGCCGCCGACAATACCTTGATGCTCTTCGAGGATGGCAAAAAGGCGATTGTGGATGTAGTGGCGGCGATGAAGGCGGATTAAGGTTTTTTGCTAGTTGTTGGGTTGGTAGCCTCAAGCAGCAGGCAGTACAACTTGTCGTTTGGCGTTTTCTTTTTCGGCTAGTGCCGTTGAATCGGGTTTTGGTACGCATTAGAATTAACCGATAGATATTATTGAGAATCGTTCTCAACTGATTCTGATGAGTTGCCA
>CAZGMU010000074.1:6069-9243 GCA_964526975.1 uncultured Planctomycetaceae bacterium | reverse complement strand
ATGAGTGAGTACATTTCCCTTTCCGCGCTTCGCCCGGGTCAGACGGCCGAGATCGGCGAGGTTATCGGTCCACTCGCTCATGTTCGCCGGCTTCACGAGCTTGGCCTGCGAGTGGGAGCGTTCATTCAGATGGTTCGCAGCGGATCGCCCTGTATCCTTCGCGTCGATGGCAGCACGCTCTGCTTCCGCGACGACGGCTCGCTACGGCTCGTAGTGCTCTCGGGGCAATCGGCATGACGCAAATCGCGGCCGAGCTTGCTGTCGGCGAGTCAGGCCGAGTCGTTCAAGTGGTTGGCGCGAGCGATGTCAGCCGTCGACTCTTGGAAATGGGCGTGACGCCGGGCGTCGAAATCCGGCGGATCGGAACCGCCCCGCTGGGTGATCCGCTCGAGTTCGAGCTTCGTGGCTATCGGTTGAGTTTGCGCAAGGCCGAGGCGCAGCAGATTGAGATTCGGATGAACCACAGAGACACAGAGGGCACAGAGAAATGAAAATACAAAAGAGAGACCGCTAATCTTCGCTAATTCTCACTAATAGTGGAGCCGAGGTGATCGCTTTGCATCGGCACCATGCCTATCAGTTTTATTAGTGGCAATTAGCGAAGATTAGCGGTCTTCTCTTCATGTTTTCTCCGTGCCCTCTGTGTCTCTGTGGTGATATTTTCCTGTAGCACATCAGCATGTCTGTCGCACCGTCGAAAGTGATCCGCATTGCCCTCATCGGCAATCCCAATACGGGGAAGTCGACGCTGTTCTCTGCGCTGGCGGGTGTGCGGCAGCGGGTGGGCAACTATCCGGGCGTCACGGTCGAAAAGAAGACGGGCACGCTTCGCCATGGCGATCAACATTTTGAGTTGATCGACTTGCCCGGCACCTACAGCCTCGCGCCACGATCGCCGGACGAGATGGTGACCGTGGACGTGCTGTTGGGGCGAAACGGGCATGGACCGCCGCCAGACAGCGTGCTCTGCATCGTGGACGCGAGCAATCTGGAGCGGAATTTATTCCTGGTCAGCCAGGTGCTGTCGCTCGGCTTGCCGACAGTGGTTGCGCTCAACATGATCGATGTGGCGCATCAGCGGCAAATCGAGATTGATATCACGGCACTCGAAAAGCGGCTGGGGGTGCCGATCGTGGCGGTACAGGCCAATCGTCGCGTGGGACTCGAGCAACTCACGACCACGCTCGGGCATCTCGCGAACCGTGGCGAAATTCAACGAGAAAGCCCGTTCCCGCCCGCGTTTCAACGCCAGGCGAACGAGTTGGCCGCGTGGCTAAATAGCAAGCTGCCGCAGAAAGTGCCGCCCTTTCTTGTCGAGCGGCTGCTGCTGGATGGCGACGGCTATCTCGAACACGAACTGTTGAACGGTGCGACGACCGAGGGTGTGAAGAAATTGCATGCCGCTCGGGAGTCGTTGGCCGCGGCTGGTCTCCCGGTGCCCGCTGTCGAGGCGATGGCTCGCTACGACTGGGTGTCGCGCGTGCTCGACGGCGTTGCTCGGCGGCCGAGCGATCATCGGCTGACAACGAGCGATCGAATCGACGCCGTGTTGACACACAAGATTTGGGGCACTCTCGTTTTCGTCGCGGCCATGGCGGTCTTGTTTTCATCGATCTTCGTGCTGGCCGTACCGGCGATGGACTGGATCGACGGCCTGGTCGGTGCGCTAGGCGATTATGTTTCGCTGCGGCTGCCCGAAGGCGCGCTGCAATCGCTTGTGGTCGACGGAATCATCGGCGGCGTGGGGGCGGTCGTGATTTTTCTCCCCCAGATTCTCATCCTGTTCTTCTTCATTGCAGTGTTGGAAGACTGCGGCTACATGGCCCGGGCCGCGTTCTTGATGGATCGCCTGATGGCCGGCGTGGGACTCAGCGGCAAGTCGTTCATCCCGCTGCTGTCGTCCTATGCCTGCGCGGTGCCGGGTATCATGGCCACGCGCGTGATCGAAAACCGCCGCGACCGGCTGGCGACGATTCTCATCGCACCGCTGATGAGCTGCTCGGCCCGCCTGCCTGTCTATGTAATCCTGATCGGGGCGTTCGTACCGGCCCATTACTACTTGGGCGGGTTCCTGGGTTTGCAAGGGCTGGTGCTGCTGTCGATGTATGCGGTCGGCACGATCGTGGCGATTTGCGTGGCGTGGATGCTCAAGAAAACGCTGCTGCGCGGCGAAACACCGCCGTTTGTGATGGAACTGCCGTCGTATAAAGTCCCTTCGGTGCGGACCGTGGCCTATCGCATGGCGGAGCGGGGTTGGGCGTTTCTGGCGCGAGCAGGCACGGTAATTTTCGCGGTGACGATCGTCGTTTGGGCACTCACGTACTATCCACGATCGGAAGAAAAAGTGGCCGCCGAGATTGCCAACCAGCGGGCCGCGATCCAAAACGATGCGAAGGCACTCGCCGAGTTCGACGAGCCCGACAACATCGACCATCTGTCGGCTAGCCTGCATCAGCGTTACAGCTTTCTCGGCAGAGCAGGGCAGTGGATCGAGCCAGCGGTGCGGCCGCTCGGCTGGGACTGGCGGATCGGCTGTGCGGCGATTGCGTCGTTCCCGGCCCGTGAAGTCGTGATGGGCGTCCTCGGCGTGATTTATCAAATGGGCGGCGACGTGGACATCGGGGCCAAGGAAGATCAGCAACGGCTGGAAGCCCGGCTGCAAGCCGCCCGCTGGGACGACACGGGCAAGCCGGTGTACAATTTACCGGTAGCGCTGTCGATCATGGTGTTTTTCGCATTGTGCGCGCAATGCGCAGCGACACTCGCCGTAATCCGCCGCGAGACGAATAGTTGGCGCTGGCCGATTTTCACGTTCGTTTACATGACGACGCTGGCGTATTTTGGGGCGCTCATTACCTACCAAGTCGGCATCCGTTTGATTAGTTAGCATCCACTTGTAGCTGAATTCGCAAGAAATTGTCTCCATCCATGCAAGACTTACTCGCCATCCTAATCGCCGTTGCCGCAGCGGGCTTTCTCGCTCGGCGCGGCTGGCAGTCGGTAATGAAACGCCGTGCGGGATGCGGTGCTTGTGCGAATTGTCCCTCGAACAGTTCGACCCAACCTGCCGGGCTCGTTTCCATCTCGGCTCTTACGCCTCCCGCCGCTGCATCGAAGCAGAAAGATATCGGCAACTAATACGGCTAGCCCTTTGCGCCTTAGCGCCTTTGCGTG
>CAZGMU010000074.1:1274-6059 GCA_964526975.1 uncultured Planctomycetaceae bacterium | reverse complement strand
CGGATGGCCGCGAAGGAACGCAAACAACCCGATGAGGAGTCGTCTTTCTTCACCGCCGCGCAAAAGCAAACGCTGCGCCGGCGGCTCTTGGCCTGGTACGCGGACCACAAGCGCGATCTCCCCTGGCGACGGTCGCGAGATCCCTATCGCGTGTGGCTCAGTGAGATCATGTTGCAGCAGACGCAAGTTGCCACCGTACGTAGCTACTTCGAGCGTTTCGTCGCCGCGTTTCCCGATGTCGCTTCACTTGCGGCGGCCGACGAGACGGAAGTGCTGCGATTGTGGGAAGGCCTCGGCTACTACCGCCGGGCTCGACAATTGCACGCGGCGGCGAAGAAAGTCGCGGCCGAGTGCGGCGGCAGATTCCCCAGCGATGTAGCGGGCTTGCAAGAACTACCGGGCATCGGTCGATACACAGCAGGAGCCATCGCCTCGATCGCCTTTGGCCGACGCGCCCCAATTTTGGAAGCCAACACGATTCGTCTGTTAAGCCGGTTGATCGCCTATCGCGGCAACCCTCATTCAATAACAGGCCAGCGACCACTGTGGCAGGTAGCAGAGGAAATCTTGCCGCAGAAACAGGTGCCCGAATTCAATCAGGCGCTTATGGAACTGGGTTCGCTCGTCTGTACGCCGAGCGAACCTTCCTGTGAGTCTTGCCCTCTTTCGACCGTATGTGCAACTCGCGCGGCCGGCTTGCAGCACGAGATTCCAGCAGCGAAACCGCGGCCGGTTTATACCGACGTGCGCGAAGCAGCCGTAGTGGTACGTAAGAACGGCAGCGTGCTGGTGCGCCAATGCGGCGCCGAAGAACGCTGGGCCGGGCTTTGGGACTTTCCGCGGTTTGCCGTGGAGGCAGATGGCCCGCTGTTTGCGCGGAACGAGATCGTCGCCAAAGTCGCACAGCAGACGGGAATCGAATGCGCGCCGAGCGGACTCCTAAAAACGATGAAGCATGGTGTAACGCGCTATCGAATCACGCTCGACTGCTACCAGGCGGCGTACGTAAGCGGGCGGGTAAAGGCGGCGAATCATACCGTGAAATGGCTGGCGATCGGGGAACTGGCGGCTTTGCCCCTCAGCACGACGGGGCGAAAAATCGCCCATTTGATCGAATCCTAGCTTCACGCGCACGAAGTGCAACATTCCTGGTACAGAGTACCGAGTACGAAAACGATGCCGCCCACCTCGATTGTTGACGCCCCGGGAACCTTTCGGCCGATGTTGCGGCTGACGATTCCCGTTTTGATCGAGCAGGTTCTGCACACGCTCGTAGGGTTCACCGATCTGTGGCTCACGGGCAACTTTCTGCCGGGCGAGGCCTATGTCGCGGCGATGACGCTGATGATCTATGCGCTATGGTTCGTGGGAAATGTGTTTGGCGTCGTGGCGTTTGGCGCGGGAGCGATGATTGCCCGCTTTGTGGGGGCTCGCAATTACGACATGGCCAATCGAGTAATGAACCAGTCGCTGCTCACGGGGCTCGTCTGGGCACTGCTGCTGATGGCCGCGGCGTTGCCGTTTGCAGGCTTGTTCCCAATCTGGATGGGGCTGACAGGAACCGCCGCCGAGGCAGCCACCCGTTATTTGACGATCGAGCTTTGCGTGCTACCGGCGGTAATGGTCGAGCGAGTGGCGATTGCATGTTTGCGCGGAGCGGGCGATACCGTGAGCGGACTCGCGACAATGGCGATCGTCAACGTGCTGAACATGGCCTTCAGCTACTCGCTCTGCACCGGGCTGGGGCCGCTTCCCGAATTGGGTTGGACAGGCATCGCCATTGGTACCGCGATCGGCCATTGCTGCGGGGCGGCGATCCTGCTGGCCTTGCTCGCGGTCGGGCGGGCCGGCTTGCGCTTGAATGCCCAGGCGTTGCAACCCGATTTCGCCCTCATTCGCCGCATCTTGAGAATCGGCATACCGGGCGGCATCGATGTGATTCTCGTGAATATCTGCCAGTTGATCTTCCTCCGTATTGTGTTGTCGCTAGGCGACGCGGCCGCGGCGGCGCATGGCGTGGCCATTCAAGTCGAAGCGCTCGGCTACATGCCGGGAGGCGCGTTTCAAGTGTCGGCCGCAACGATGGCCGGCCAGTATATCGGGGCACGCGACCTCGCCCGCGCGCGATACAGCGTGATCCAGACATGCCTCGCAGCCGCGACCGTGATGCTGCTTTCGGGCGTGATCTTCTACGTGGCCGCGACACCGCTGGCGAGCGTGTTTTTGGGGGGCTCGAACGAAGAAGTCATTCCGCTGGCCGCTCAACTGCTGCGGATCGTGGCGTTTGCTATGGTTCCCCTCGCCATTGTCTTGGTGCTGGTGGGCGCGCTGCGCGGGGCAGGGGACACACGCTGGCCCCTGATACTCAACCTACTGGGAGTGGTATTCTTTCGCGTCCCGGTGGCCTATTATCTGACGCGCAGCGCTTTGTACCTGCCGCTTTTGGGCTGGACGATCCACGGCGCCAATCTGGGCGTTCAAGGCGCATGGTATGCCATGGTGCTCGACATCATCGTTCGCTGCGTGCTGTTGATTCTCCGCTTCCGACACGACGCCTGGCAGCGAATCGAAGTGTGAAAGCTCGCCGAGCGCCAGCCGATGCGTTACACTGGCCACTTTCCCTCGCACACCTTCTTCATCTGGCCCGGCCAAATGCTTAACCTCCTCGGCGCGACCGGCTTCAGTTGGCCCATCGACGGCAGCATCGTCGGTCTCTACCTGCTGGTCACCATGGCGGCTGGCCTCGCGATGCGGAAGTACATCGATCGCGTCGACGATTTCCTGGTCGCCGGGCGCGAGATGGATGTATTCCTCGGCATCGCCTCGCTGGCGGCGACCGAGTTCGGCATCGTCACCTGCATGTACGCCGCTCAAAACGGCTACCTCTACGGCTTTGCCGGTGCGACGCCCGGCATCCTCATGGCCATCGCAATGCTGGTCGTGGGCGTCACCGGCTTTTGCATCAAGCCGCTGCGCGATTCAGGCGTCATTACGCTGCCCGAGCTGATCGAAAAGCGATTCGGTCCGCGCATCCGTTGGGCATCCGGCGTCGTGATCGTGCTGGGCGGCCTCTTGAATATGGGCGTCTTTCTGCGCGTCGGCGGCGAGTTTCTGGTGCAGGTGTCGGGGATCGATGTCCAAACGTCCGGAACCAACAACCACTATCTCGAAATCATGATGACCGTGCTCCTCGTGGGGGTCGCCGTCTATACGATCCTCGGCGGCATGCTCTCGGTGCTCGTCACCGATTTTCTTCAGTTCGTCGTCATGAGCGCCGGCCTGATCGCGGTCACGATTCTGATCCTTTACAAAGTCGGCTGGGACACGATCATTCAAGCCGTCGAAACCAACCACGGGCCCGGCGGCTTCAACCCGTTCATCAACCAAAACCTGGGCTGGTCGTACGTCATCTTCAACGCGCTGCTCAACCTGGCCGCAGTGTTGACGTGGCAAACGACGATCGCCCGCGTCCTGGCCGCCCGCGACACCCAGACTGGCCGAAAAATCTACACCCGAACCAGCTTCTTCTTCGTCTGCCGATTCTTGATTCCAGGCATCTGGGGCATCGCGGCACTGGCGACGGTTGGTCGGCTAGCCGAAGCCAAAACGATGTCCGCGATGCCAATGTACCTCGGCCAGGCCGTCCCCGCCGGGCTCATGGGCCTCTTGATCGCCGCGATGCTGGCCGCCGACATGTCGACCGACTCCTCCTACATGCTCACCTGGGGCAGCGTCATCTACAACGATATCATGGGGCCATTCCGCCGCACGAAGTGGTCCGAGCGGAAAGGCATCCTCGTCAATCGCTGCATTGTCGCCCTGATCGGCGTGTTTCTGCTGTTCTATGGTTTGTGGTACCCACTTGAGGGCGCGCTTTGGGATTACCTGGCAATCACCGGCACGATTTACCTGGCCAGCATGAGCGTCCTGCTCGTGCAGTGGGCAAGCAACGCGATCGGACCCAACTATTCCGGAATCGCGGCGTTCGTCTTGTCGGCAGCGGCAATGATCGTTGGCTCGCTGATTCGACCGCAAACATCACTTTCAACCAGCGAGGATCGCGCCCATGCCTGAGCATTTCTTCTGGTGGCTCCTCACAATGGCCTGCGTCGTCTGGTATTCGACGGTTACCATCTATGTCAGCGCGAAAGGCGTCACCGACATCCGCGGCATGCTCCGGCGTCTCTCAGAGCGAAATACTAAGAAACCGCCCACAGTCACTCCCGGCAATAGCGAATAGCCTCTTCTACAGACGATTACCATCACCAACAGTTAGCGTCGGCCGCCAGGCCGAATCCCCTACCAACACGTACCCTTGCAAGCACGGAAAAAAGATAATTTCCTCTGGTTCTTCACTTTCCTGTACCGCTGCCCCCTCCACTCAAATAACCCATTAAATCGCGCACCTCCACCTCGCTCAGTGGCGCGAGCAAACCGTCGGGCATCATTGAGTTCGCTGTCACCTCGCGCGAGTCGATCTCCTTTTTAAGGACCGTGACAAGCTCCGTTGCTGTCTGCATGCTCAACCGCTGTTCGTCCTCGCTCCTCACGATTCCACTGATCACCCGTCCGTCGGCCATCACGATCAGCGTCATCTGATAATCCTTGGCCACCACAGCGCTCGGATCGAGCATGTTGGTAAGCAAATAGTCCAGGTTATTCCGCTGCGCGCCTGTCAGCTCGGGCCCGATTTTTCCGCCCTCGCCGAAAAGTGTGTGGCAAGCGGCGCACGTCCGTTGGAAAACCGCGCGCCCTTTCACGCGATCGGCGCCAGCCAGCACTGTC
>CAZGMU010000074.1:0-1264 GCA_964526975.1 uncultured Planctomycetaceae bacterium | reverse complement strand
TATAGGCCCTCAAAGAACAGCGATCAGCCGCGCGATGAGCGCCGCCCGATCCGCGGAGGTCGGCCGAAACGAACCCCATGCTTTTTCCACTCGGTCGCTGATCGCCGCGTCTTTCAAGTTCTGCAACTGCTGCACATGAAACGCCGACAGATCGTTCGCAGGGATACGATGCTGCTCCACGGCGTCCAGCAGCAGCATGGCGTAGCCCTTCCGCGATGCCAGCATGCTGACCGCCTCCTGCCGTGCAGCGGCATCGAACTCGCCATACCTCTTCAACACTTCGCCCGGCGTGGCCTCATCATCCGACGCCGCCAAGCCCCGCAACGCGGCAATTCGCACGGCCGGATCGGCCAACAAGCCAAGTAGCTGTTTAGACAAGCCTTCGGCCTTCGCCTGAGCGAGCGCTCGAATCGCTTCCTGGCGCGCATCGGCCGGTTGATGCGTGTCGGCCGCAATTTGCCGCAGCTCGTCCAGTGCTCTCGAATCGTTGAAGATCAACGCCAATCGCCGCGCCTGGTCCTTAACCGCGGCCTTGCTGCTGTTCGCCAGCAAGGGATAGGCGTCTGACCAACCTTTCGGCATCGGAACTTCTCTCCGGCCTTCGAGCGCTTCGAGCATACCTGCCAGAACCGGCTCGCGCAGCTTGTCATTTCCCTTTTCCAACAAGGGCATGAGTGCCGTCAAAGCCTCTCCCTCCTTCGCTGCCGCAACGCGTCTCGCCAGCAGCTTTCGAATGAGCGGGATCTGCGCCTGCCCAATAAGTCCAACCGCTCGACTTCGATCCACCGCCGCAAGTGGCTCGACGCCGTACCAAATCATCAGCGACAAATTCACATCGGCCGCGTCTTCTGCATGCGCGATCAATCCTTCGGCGATTCCCCAGCGATCGGCCACCGGCAACCGCTGCAATGCCGAAGCCAGCGCCAACCGAACCCACGGCGACGGATCGGACTTTGCCATGGTCTCCCATTGCGAAACGACTTCCGGCGACGCCCGTTTTTCCTCCACCGCCAGTTGCACCGCCCAGCCGCGAACCACGTCGTGTTCGTTTTTCATCTCGGCGAGCAACAGCGGCTCCGGAGCTTGGCCGATGGCGTGGAGCGCCCACAGAGCACGCAGCTGGAAGTGGGCGCTCTTTTCGTTTTCGAGCATCCGGCGGAGTCGATTGGCGGCGGCGTCGCTCAACCGTCCGGCAGCGCTTCGCTCTTGCAGAATCCGCCGCGCGTGGCGCACCAACCAGTCATTCTTATGCGTCTGCAACTCG
>CAZGMU010000073.1:7827-14380 GCA_964526975.1 uncultured Planctomycetaceae bacterium | reverse complement strand
TGGTTTCCATCCAGTGTCGGCTTCAGTTGCACAGAGTTGCTCTTCAACTGGGCGGTCAGTTGCATCCCGGTTGCAGGACGACCATCGGAGTCGACGACCTCACCCTTCAGTCGGACTTCAAGCTCCTTGCCGGACTCTCGGAGCCAATCCGAACTATTTTCGCTGGTGATTGGTGCGCTAAGAGAGTTGGCAACGAGAAGAGACGTGGTAATTACGATCGCGCTGGCGAATGCCTGTGGCGACATGGAAATGACCCTCGTGAAGTAGACATCAATCTACTCTATTCGCCACAGTAGCCACAAATATTGCGAAGGGCGAGTACCGAAGCGCGTTTAGCTGTGGGGTTATGGAAGCCACCGCTTTGAAGGTCGATAGGGATGTCAGGCATAGCCTGACCTACGGTGTATAGTCCTTCCACAACCACTCCAACGCCTCCGGCAGCGTTTGCTGCTTCACGCTGCCGTCGCAGTGCTTGCAGTTCCGCGCGAACACGAACTGATACGGATACCCCTTTTCCGCCAGCACCTTGGCCATCCTCTCGTTCGCCAGCACCCAGTCGTGCATGTTGTCGAGCATCGCGTTCGGGTTGTAGAGATCACGGTCGCCGACATGGAGCCAGATTCGCAGCGGCTTTTTTGGCGTCTCCGCGATAATCTTCTCGTGGTAGCCCCACGCGCCGTGCGGTGTCTCCGGATTGTGCGGCCATTGCTGATTCACATACGTACCCGAATAGGAAAGCACCCGGCGATAAAGGTCGGGCCGATACCAGGCCATCGTCAGCGCGCAGGCCGCGCCCGAGCTGCAACCCATCGTGGCCCGGCCATTGGGATCCTTCGTGAGCTTCACATTGCATTCTTTTTCCACCAGCGGCAGCACTTCTGTCTCGACAAACTCCGCATAGCGGCCAGACATCGTATCGTATTCCAGTCCGCGCTGACTGCCCTGCGCGTCGCCGCTGCCGTTGCCGATCGAAATGGCGATCATGACTGGCACCCGTTTTTGATCGATGAGATTGTCGAGCGCCGTGAAGAGCAGCTTGTCAGGTCCATCGGCGCCGATGATGAACGGAGCAGTTGTTCCCGGCTTGTATTGCTTCGGTACGTACACAGCAACTTTGCGCGTATACGGCGCAGATCGACTGGTCGTGACGATCAACTTGGTCGGATCGTTGGGATCGGGCGTGCCGCGCGTGTCTGGATCGCGAGCGATGCCCGGATAGATATTGCTGTCCGACGATTTCATCGTCAACTCGTGGATAATGCCCTGCGGCACACCTTTTTTAATTTCCATTTCCGGAGCCGGGTGGTGCGTCGGGCCGATGATAAAGTTCCCATCGGCATCGGCCGATGGAACGTCGCCATCGGGTAATTCCTTCGCTTCGACAAAACCTGGCGTGCGCGGATCGCGCGTCGGTGGCGTCGGCCGATTCTGTTTCGCGCCCAGTGCCGAGCTTGCCGTTAGTAATAGAAGAGCCAACACGATACCAATCGATTTTGATTTCATGTTCGTATGAGCCGTTGCCTGGATCTGAACTATAATGATTGTCTTAGCAAATCGACTTCCGCCTGATAAGCCAGTGGCTAGGTGCCGAACGGGCTGCTTGCCTTTCACAGACGAATGAATAATGCTTAAACCCATGAAACAATCCATCCTACCGAGGCTTGCACAAGAAATGAACAACCACCCACAAGCCCCGCGAGCCGAGGCGTCCTCGCCCCCGTCCCATCGCTCATTATCAACCAAAGCATCGATAATATATGTAGTGTTGGCCATGTGGGCTGCTACCCTCCATTTTCCGGGTACTAGTCTCGCAGCGGAACCGACCGACATCGTCATCTACGGCGGCACGTCATCTGGAATCATCGCCGCGATTCAAGCCAAGCGCATGGGAAAAAGCGTCGCCCTCATCGAGCCGTCGAATCACCTGGGCGGTCTCACAACCGGCGGCCTCGGCGCGACCGACATCGGCAACAAGTCGGCCATCGGCGGCTTGGCTCGCGATTTCTATCACCGAGTATGGAAGCATTATCAAAAAGACGACGCCTGGAATCGCGAAACCCGGCAACAATACGAAGGCAAGAACAATCGGCATGATCCAGCAGACAACACCATGTGGACCTTCGAGCCCCACGTGGCCTCGCAAATCTATCGCGACTTGCTTGCCGAGTTTCACATCTCGCCTATTCTTGGCGAGCGGCTCGATCGTAAGAGCGGTGTCAAGAAAGATGGCGCACGCATTACGTCGATCACAATGGAGTCTGGCCGCACGTTCGCAGGCAAAATGTTTATCGACGCCACGTACGAAGGCGACCTGATGGCCGCCACCGGAGTGAAATACCACGTCGGCCGAGAGGCCAATTCCGTCTATGGCGAAACGCTCAACGGCGTGCAGTCGAAGCGGAACGTAAAAAGCCATCGGTTCATCAAAGGCGTCGACCCGTTCCTCAAGCCGGGCGACTCCGCGTCCGGCCTCCTCCCTGGCATTCGCACCGAGCCAATGCCGCCCGATGGCGCGGGCGACCAAGCCGTGCAGGCGTATTGCTACCGCCTATGCACGACCGATCTGCCCGAGAACCGCCGACCCTGGCCGAAGCCGGCGAATTACGATCCGGTGCAGTTCGAACTATTATTGCGAAACTTCGAAGCCGGCGACCAACGAGCGCCGTGGCACCCGCTCTGGATGCCCAACCGTAAGACCGATACGAACAACAACGGCGCGTTCTCGACCGACTACATCGGCGCCAACTTCGACTACCCCGATGCCGACTACGCTACGCGTGACCGAATCGTAGCCGCGCATACTGCCTACCAGCAGGGCCTCCTCTGGACGCTTGCCAACAACCCGCGTGTTCCCGAGAAAGTGCGCGCCGAGTTCAACCGATTGGGCATGGCCAAAGACGAGTTCGTCGACAACGAGAATTGGCCCACGCAACTCTACATTCGCGAAGCGCGCCGCATGATCGGCCCCTATGTGATGACCGAGCACAACTGCCGCGGTGAAAAGCAGGTCGCCGACTCGGTCGGCATGGGCGCCTACGGCATGGATAGCCACAACTGCCAACGCTATGTCAACGAGCGCAACCACGTGCAAAACGAAGGCGACGTTCAGGTCGGCGGCTTCAAGCCGTACCCGATCAGCTACCGATCGATCATTCCGAAACAGGAGGAATGCGAAAATCTGCTCGTGCCCGTCTGCCTCTCCAGCTCGCACATTGCCTATGGCTCGATCCGCATGGAGCCGGTCTTCATGATCCTCGGCCAATCCGCGGCAACGGCAGCAGCCTTCGCAATCGATGACGCAGTCGCGGTGCAAAAAGTGAACTATGAAAAACTCCGCACTCGCCTCCGCTCCGACATCCAAGTACTGAACCGGACGCAATAACGCGCCCCCCCAACAGAAACTTTAGCGGCGGCGTTTACGCCGCGCAACACCCCCATCCCAATTCTCATCCCGCGCAACAAAAAACCGGACCGCGCAATCGCCCGGCCCGGTCACCAATCAAAAACCCCGTAGCTGAATTCGCCAGAATTCAGCCAGCTTCAGTAAACATCGACACGCTACTTCGACTCAGGCTGCTCCTCGGTCGAATCCTCAACCGGCGGATTGTTGCGGCCATTCATGCGTTGCTGCATTTCATTGAGCTGCTTTTCCATCCGCTGGAGTTGCTCGAGCATCCGATTGGGGTCTGGACCTAAGCCAGGGCCCGGTGAAGGGAAGTTCGGAATGCGTATGCCGCCCGGGCCTCCCATAGCGCCGCCCATCCCGCCACCGCCGCCGTGCAGCATCCGCTCCACGGCTGGCTGCAAATCCTCAGGCAGCTTCTTCAGCGACTCGGGATCGTCACCCGTGATGTCCCATTTATCTTCGCCACGTTGGACGACGATATGGGTCGGCTGACCAGTTTGCTTTTGAACGCTGATCGAGACACCATTCGGCAACCCGGCAAACGGATCACCGCCGACGATCACGCCCGGCCCGAAGTTGCGGAAGTTAAACTGCATCGGGCCACTTGGGCGGGGCATGCCCGGCTGCCCGCCGAGCGGACCTCCTGGAGTCAATTGTTGGCCGAAAGCGAATCCCCCGCCGCCGCCACCTTCGCCAGATTCCATCGCCACATCGGTTGGCCGATCCTTGGGCTTCAAGACGATCGTCTCGTGCTTGCCGCGACGTAGCACATCAAGCTTGATTTCGCCCTTCTTCGCGCCTTCGCTCATGACCAGGTCGATCAAGTCTTTCATCTCGTGCAGATCGTTGCCATTACCCTTGAGCAGGATGTCGTATTGTTTGAGGCCAGCTTTATCTGCAGGACTCTTCGGCACCACGTTAGCAACCAAGAGACCTTGCTGCTCGGGCAAATCGACATGCGAGCGAAGCGGATGATCGGCCGGAATTGCGCCGCCCAACAAACCGATCCAGAATTTCGGCGGAGCAGGGCGCGATGGCTCACCTTCGTCCTCCGCCCCGGGTGGCAGCGCCGGTCGTTCCGGTTGATCCGCCCGCCCGATCTGCACAACCTTGCCTTCCGATTTTTCTTCCGCCTGTGCGAGCACACCGGCCCCAAATACGAGCCCGACCGCAAGTGCCCAGCGGCAGGCTCCGTGTAAATAACTCCAAGACATGGTGTTTCTCTCCTTTTTCGTTATGAAAGTTGAAAGTTACTGAAGACTGCGCTGCATTAGGACCGGTCTGGCCGAAAGCTGACAGCCGATAGCCGACAGCTCTCACCAATTTCCATCGCCGCGCAGCTCCCGCTCAATTTCCTAATAAATGTGATTGCTAACAGGAACAATATTCGTATCTTCCACCGGCAAAATCATCGGTCGACCATTCTCTAACCACAACGGCGCGTACTGACGTTTCGAGTGAACCGCATACCCATCGTTCTTCAATTCGTTGCGCAAGTCATCGGGAACACCAGTTTGGAATTTCACTCCCAGTTCTTTGTCGAGCGTATTGGCGTCTACCAGCGGCACACGTACCGGTTGCATGCGACCGTTGTCATCCTTTACGAATAACGTAACCGCATCCTTCGAGTTCGCGCTGCCCAGCGGTGCGGAATAGTTCGGCGGATTGACGCTGGCTACTTGATCGCTCGAGGTGGCCGAACTGCCAGCAACGGATGTTTTGCTTTCGTGTTGTCTCCAGCCCAGGCCAAACGCCACGAGCAAACTAGCCGCCATCGCCAACCACATCGCCATCGATCCGAGAGGAATTGTCTGTTTGGGCGAGGCTACGGGTGCGAAGGATTCGACGTGATTCGTTGCCGTTTGCTCGCGGCTGACTTGTTTCATCTCTTCGCGCCATGCCTGCGCTTCCAAAAACGCCAGCGCGCAACGACGCCAGTTCTCTGGTCGCTCGTCGAATGATTCAAGCAGCCGACGCCGCTCGTCTTTCGACAGCTCTCCATCGACCAGGCGATCGAGCAAAATATCTACGTTGGATGATGTGCTTTCGTTCATTTCGTTAATGTCGGGTCCAATCGATGCAATTCGCTGCGCAATTTTTGCCGGGCTCGATGCAACCGGGCCTCGACGGCGCTCTCGCTCATTCCCAAATGTTCAGCCATCTGTCGATAGGACCAATCCTCCGTATACTTCAGCAGCAATACTTCCGCATCGCGGCGGGGCAAGCATGTAAGTGCTTGGCGGACCATCGTCTTTCGCTCGTCGGCCAAGAGCCAATCGAGCGGATCGCGCTCCCGTGAGTTGTGTTCGGCCGGCGCTGCTCGATCGGCATAACGCTCAATGAGTTTCTTGCGACGACCTTGCCGCCGCCGATATTGCAGCGAGCCGATGACCGCGAGCCGATACAACCAGGCGCCGACGCGATTGGGATCGCGAAGTTGATGCCCTTTATGAACGGCCGCCGTTGCCACCTCTTGCAAGACGTCGTCCGCAGCCGCGGCATCGCCCACTCGCGCCAGCGCTACCGTCCATAACCAACGGCCATGACGCTCCAACTCCGCGGGCCAATCGATCGGGCCGGCCTCGATTTGGCTCCGCATCGCAATCGTTTCTTCGCGGGGCATGGTTACAGGAATAGTTGCCGTCGAGCCGCTCGTCTTGCGGAAAATATAAGATGAAACAACTTGCGTATCGCAAGTGCCGTGGGATCAAAGAGTTACGGAAAACTGTCATTAGCGTCGGTGGCCACGCCGAACCTCTACCAACACGCGTCCCACCCGACATGAAAAAAGGTGAGTTATTCAAAAAATTTCAAATCAAACTTACCCCCGTTTCCCCTGTACTGCCTGGCTGGTCAACGGCCACACCACGCCACGCGGCTGCCGCGACAAATACCACCACAAACCAGCCCCACAAGCCAACAGCCCAATGCCGACGTTCTGCGAGATAGAGAGCCCTGTGCCGAAAACGGCCGGTTCGTCGGTTCGGATGATTTCCAGAAGAAATCGCGTGATCGCATGAATGATCAGCAGCAGGGCAATCACCTCGCCGTCGCGCCGACGATACGGAAAGTACGCCCACAGCAGCCAACCGATGATTGCCCCATCGATCGCGCTATAAAGTTGCGTCGGGTGAACCGGTCGACTTC
>CAZGMU010000073.1:0-7817 GCA_964526975.1 uncultured Planctomycetaceae bacterium | reverse complement strand
GCTCCGGAAGCGTGATCGCAGGAATGTCGACGTTGCGGCCATCTTGGAGCGAAAGCCGAATCGCCTGCTGCGATTTGAATAGCTCGAGCATTCGCAACTTGGCATCGAGCGGCGAACGGAGTTCCGAGCCGTTGATGGCCACAACCGAATCTCCCACCTTCAACCCGGCAGCCGCGGCAGCAGATCCCGGTTCGACATTCGCGACCACAGCCGGTTCGCCGTTCTGCGCATTCAACCGAAAGCCATGCAGTTCGCCACGTGAAGCCTGATCCATGTAGGGCGGACTGAATCGCTGCAGTTCCACCGGTTGCGTGGCCTCGAATCGCGAGCTGAATTTGGGAAACGTAACATGCCAAGGCAACTCGGTCGCGCCCCCGTAGCAGCAACCGTTGAGGAAGCAGCCGATGCGCCCCAGCGCCAACCCGATCGCCATGCTCGGAGCAATCAGGTCGGCCATCGCTAACAGCGGCAACCGATTCTTCAGCACGAACACCACGAAACCAAACGCCGCGCCGATCAGGCCGCCAAAAACCACCAGTCCACCTTCCGGAATGTTGGCGATCTCCAGCAGCGTGTCGCGCGGACTCTTCCCCGCGAAGCTCTCACTCCAATATTCGGCGACATAAAACAACCGCGCTCCGACGACACCGCAAACCACCAACCAAATAGCCAGCGACAAAATAATCTCGGGATCGAGGCCACCCTGCCGGGCACGATACATCGCCAATCCAACGCCCGCCACAATGCCGAGAAGCAGCATCACGCCATAGCCGCGCACCGGCAGCCCCTCGGGAAAAACTCGCGGCAGAAACACGATCGCCGCGCCAAGCAACAGTAGCACGGGCAGCGTTCCCCATACATCCGCCCCGCTTCCCTGCTTCCGCAACAATCTGGCGACAGTCGCAGTCGACACGATGGCCCAAAGCGCCAACAACACGCCGATGCCGAATATCGGCACGCCGCCAATCTCATACGGAATCCGAAACAATTCGCTGCACATAACAAAGGCACTAAAGGATAACTCAAAAATAACTTCGGCAGATAGGATTTACCACAGAGACACAGAGGGCACAGAGAAAGCAGGAGGAAAAAAAGGAAGGCACGGATCACCACGAATCTACGCTAATAAAAAACCAAGATGATGCAGAGACAGAATACAGATATCGTCCTTTCTCCTTATTAGCAGGGATGAGTGAAGATTAGTGTTCCTACCTCCTGTATTTCTTCTCTGTGCCCTCTGTGTCTCCGTAGTCATTCTGTTTTTGAAGGAAGTTGTTTTTGAGACGTTCCTAACCGATCAGCGTGTTGTCGATCAATCGCGTGCCGCCAACCTTCGCCGCGATCGCGATCGTCGTGGGGCCATCCAGTCGCTCGACCGGTGTAAGCGTGCCGTCGGCCACGATGGCAATATACTGTATTTGAATGCCTCCGGCGTTCCCGATCTCCTGTGTAATTCGTTGACGAATGACCGCTGCTCTGCGTTCGCCAGCCGCGTGCATCTCTTCCGCCAGTTGTAGCGAGCGCGACAGCGCCAAAGCCTGCTTCCTTTCTTCCGGCGAAAGGTATCGATTCCGCGAGCTCATCGCCAGACCATCCGCCTCGCGCACCGTCGGGCACGCCCGCACATCGATCGGCACATCGAGATCCGCCACCATCTGCCGAACCACTAGAGTCTGTTGATAATCCTTCCGCCCAAAATACGCGCGATCCGCTGGCGCCAACTGAAACAATTTCAGCACCACCGTGGCGACGCCGCGAAAATGCGTCGGCCGAATCTCACCTTCCAATATCGAGCCAATTGGTCCGACATCCACAAACGTCGAGTGGCCCGGACGATAAATCGATTCCTCGCTGGGAGCGAACACGATATCACAACCACGACCCGCCAGCAGCGACAAATCCCGCGCAGGCTCGCGTGGGTACTGTCGGAAGTCTTCGTTCGGTGCAAACTGTGTCGGGTTCACGAAAATCGACACCACGCTCAGGTCGCATTCCGCCCGCGCCGCATCGATCAGGCTCAGGTGGCCTTCGTGCAGCGCCCCCATCGTCGGCACCAAGCCCACCGTCTGGCCTTGCCGGCGCGCCTCCACAATGAATTGCCGCAATTCGTCTCCGGCCGCGATCAGCCGCGGTGTTGCCGCACCCTCGACCGCCGAACGGGAAGCACTGGCCGACGCCACGTTAGATGAACCTGAACCCATACAATTAAAATCGTGGCACAAGCGCAAGCCTGCTTCGTCGATACATAGCCGACCCATCTTGGGTCGGTTTCAACAAAGCACTGCCCGCGAGCCGGGGCGTCCCCGCCCCCGCCCAACCGCTCACTCTCAATGAAATGATTAATAAACCAAGCACCGCGAGCTTCGCACTCGCTACTAAGATTCTAGGCGATTCGCGTTTCAGCGGCCTAGATCAGGCCGAATAGCAGCGATGGCAGCAATCATTTCAGCGTCGATTTCAGAGTTCTCGCCCGTCTTGAGCCGCAGCGTCGGCCCGCGCCCAGGTTGCCGAACAAGCGTCGACCACCGCACTTTGTCCGCTGGCTTCGCGAACGGTCCATCGAGCAGCACGGTCAGCTTCGGAAATGCCGCCGCAGCATAGGGCAGGGGAGACGTCTCCAGGGCCGCCTTCGCAGCACTCGCCAATGCCGGCAGTGCGATCCATGTAGTCCACGATGAAGGCCAGTGATGTTCGGCAGTAGCGAACTTCGGCGGCTCTGCTTCAGCAGTGCCGTATTGTCGCCGAACAACCTCTGCCAACCGTGTGCGCGAATCGACCGACGGCGAAACGATCGCTGCCATCTCGCTCGCCGCGTCGAGGTGCAGCAGCAGCCGTTCCACCGGCCAACCGATCGTCGGGTGCAGCATCTTCGGCGCCACCTCCGCCGCCGGCTCCAGCACGAACTTACGATACGACATCCGCGGATGAGGCAGCGTAAGCGTCGTCGTTTCCGATACTTCGCTATCGTAGAGCAAAATGTCGATATCGATCGGCCGCGCCGCCCACCGCTCGCCAGCGCCCCGTCCTAGCCTCGCTTCGATCTGATTCAATTCTGCTAGCAGTCGCGGCGGCGGAATCGTCGTCTCGATCACAGCCGCCGCGTTGAGAAATTCACCCTGGCCGGTAGGGCCGCCGACAGGTTTCGATGCATGCCACGTGCTGTGTTTTACCAGTTGTGCATCGGGAAGCGCCGTTATATCGGCCAGCGCCGTGCGTAACATTCCTTCCCGATCACCAAGATTCGAGCCGAGTCCAAGTAAACAAGTGGGCATAAGGTTTCGCCACCGAGGACACAGAGAAGACAGTTAAGGATCCGCAGATAAACGCAGATAAGTATGAAAAGACGATTATATTTTGTTTTGCACTACTATCTGCGTCCATCTGCGTTTATCTGCGGACAAACTTTCTTCTCTTCTCCGTGCTCTCTGTGGTAAAAAGTTTTTGCCTCTCCCAATAAAAAAACGGTAAGACGAGCCGCCGTGCTCATCTTACCGGTTGGTGCACCGCGAATCAGCGAAAATGCTCGGGAGGGACGTCAATTTGTACACGACTGTTGAGCCGCCAGCGGTCGATCCGTCAGTCGCACCTCCCAAGATTTTCGCACAATACGCGCTGTCACGGAAAAGCGCAGACACCCCCCTCGCATCGACCCCAGCCTACCGCCATCGCGAAACTTTTGGGTCGCATGAAATAATTGATCAACGTGAATCCGGGCGAACGCCCGCTACCACTTTTCGATGAACCAGCGCCGAACAGGCGCGCACCGCGAAACGGTCCACCGAATCGCTACTTGTCTGCGTCGCCGCTTCTCGGTCGCGAGCTTCATACTCAGCACCGGATGCGGCAGTCCCATCACGACGACAGGAGTTCCCTTACAGACATCACACTGGTCGACACACAATCGCATCAACCGCCCGTCATTGTCCGCGTATAAACTTCGGTGTCAAGCACATTTTCTTCTCTCCATATTTTGTGTCGCAAAGCCACTTGCAAAAATCTCACGACATTGTTTTACGCGTCCACTTTATGACGAGTTGCGAAAACATTAAATCGACAAAAGTGTGCGACAGCGTCCACTATCGTCCACGTTTTCCCGAGCGTAGCATGAAATAAGATGGAGCCAAAATAAAATCTCACGCAAAGGCGCTAAGACGCAAAGATCCGAGTTCATTTACCACGAAGTACACGAAGATCACAAAGAGATGAACGAAGTTTGTGCAGCCACTTCGAAAATACTTCGT
Source organism: uncultured Planctomycetaceae bacterium (assembly GCA_964526975.1). GTDB lineage: Bacteria > Planctomycetota > Planctomycetia > Pirellulales > Lacipirellulaceae > JABDGM01. Next base: position 3,576 of record CAZGMU010000073.1, on the reverse strand, counting down.
GTCCTTCGTGGTTCAATTATTTTCCTTGCGTCTTCGCGCCTTTGCGTGAGAAATTTTCAGATTTCAAGCTCAAAATGGGTTCGCAGTTGAATTAGGTGCTGCTGTGCCGACTGATTCATCATCCTTTGCTGGCCTGCGCGTCGCGTCGTTCGAAAGCCGCCGCGCCGACGAAATGGCCAACCTCATCGCCAAGCGCGGCGGCGTGCCGTTCGTCAGCCCCTCGATGCGTGAAGTGGCGCTCGATCGCAACGATGCCGCCATCGACTTCGCCAATCGCCTCATTACAGGTGGAATTGATGTCGTGATCTTCATGACCGGCGTCGGCACGCGCACTCTGGTCCAGCAAATCGAACGCCATGTCGATCGCGCCCGTTTTCTCGCCACCGTCAGCGACATCAAGTCGGTCGTGCGCGGACCCAAGCCACTGGCCGTGCTTAAAGAGTTAGGCATCACGCCGACCATCACCGTCCCCGAGCCGAACACCTGGCGCGAGGTTCTCAGCACACTCGACGAAAAACTCCCCGTCGCCAACCTTGTCGTCGGTCTGCAAGAGTATGGCGTCCCTAATCGCAGCCTCGTTGCCGGCCTCGAGGCCCGCGGCGCGATCGTCGATTCACTTCACGTCTACGATTGGGCCCTTCCTGAAGATTGCGGTCCGCTCGAGCAAAACATCCGCCGCATCGCCGCCGGCGAAATCGACGTCGCCATGTTCACTTCCGGCAATCAGGTGTTCAATGTCTTGAAGCTAGCCGAGGAGTTGAATCTCGCCGACGAAGTCCGCGCTGCCTTCCAGCGCATCGTGGTCGCCTCGATCGGTCCCACGACCAGCGAAATGCTCCGCAACGAAAACCTCCCCGTCGACATGGAACCCTCGCATCCCAAAATGGGCCACCTCGTCGTCGAAACCGCCCAGCGCGCCGCCGAAATCCTCACCCGCAAACAACAAATCGCCAAAACGATCCGAACACGCCCTTCACTCCCCACTCCCCATTCCCCACTCCCCACTGAAAACGAGGTCTTACACAACAGCCCGTTCCTCCGCGCCTGCCGCCGCGAACCGACCGACTACACTCCCATCTGGCTCATGCGGCAAGCCGGTCGCTACATGCCCGAGTATCGGCGCATTCGCCAGGAGCGAGGCTTTCTGGAACTCTGCCGCAACCCCCAACTGTGCAGCGAGATCATGTGCCTCGCCGTCGAGCAGCTTGGCGTCGACGCGGCAATCGTTTTCTCCGACCTGCTGCCGATCCTCGAGCCGATGGGCATGGAACTAGAGTTCGCTCAGGGCGAAGGTCCGGTGATTCACAATCCAGTCCGTGAATCCACCGATGTGGAGCGCGTCGTCGAGCTCGAAAGCACCGACGCGCTCCACTTCGTGATGGAGGCCGTCAAGCAAACCCGCCAGGACTTGCCCCCTCATATCCCGCTCATCGGCTTCGCCGGCGCGCCGTTCACGCTCGGCAGCTACGCCATCGAAGGCGGAGCCAGCCGCGAGTTCCTTCATACCAAAACATTGATGTACCGCGATCCCGGCGCGTGGAGCGCCCTCATGAGCCGCTTGGCTCGGGCGGTCACTGTCTATCTCAATGCTCAAATCGCCGCCGGAGCGCAGGCGGTACAACTTTTCGATAGTTGGGCCGGTACACTCGGCCCCGACGACTACCGCAGATACGTTCTGCCGTTTGTGCAGCAGGTCATTGCGGGCATCGAACCAGGGGTTCCCGTGATCAGTTTCGCCACCGGAAACCCGCAACTGCTTCCTCTCTTGGCCGAAGGCGGAGCCAGCGTGATTGGCGCCGATTGGCGCGTCCGTCTCGACGATGCCTGGCGAATGATCGGCCCCGATCGAGCGATCCAAGGCAACCTCGACCCGATGTCGCTCCTCGCCGATCCAACCGAACTCCGCCGTCGTGCGGACGATATTCTCCAACAAGCCGCCCGCCGCCCCGGTCACATCTTCAACCTCGGCCACGGCGTGCTGCCGCAAACCCCCGTCGACAACGCCCGCGCGCTCGTCGACTTCGTCCACGAAGCCTCGGCAACATAGCTACGTAGGTCAGGCTGTGCCTGACAAACCACAGCAAATGTCTCCGGCAGGTTCGGACACAGCAGCCAGTTGTCGACCTCAAGTCGATGTAGTGTCAGGCACAGCCTGACCTACGTAGCTATGGTTTGAGTACAAAGAACAGAGTACTCAGTACCGCGAAGATCGATTCACGTGCATGACTCTCTCGCTCGGCGATTTGAGAAGGGCTGCTTATTGAGCGCCATTAATCGCATCGATCAACTGCCGCAATCGCCCCAGACTTCGACGATTGAAATGAAAAACCAGCTTCGCTGGCTGCACGGCAACCGCCGCGCCATTCGCCGCCGTCTCCACTTCCTGGCGAAACGCTCCATCCACCAGAATATCAGCGAAGTCCCGCTGACACGCCGCCAACTGCGCATCGCCAATCGGCCGGCGCAGATGAAGCACCAGCCGGTTATTCACATACTCGATCCGCTCGAACACGCGATAGAACCGCAGTACCTCGTCGACTGTTTCGTCCACGCTGTCGGTCACGCGAAACAGCGAGAAGTCTTCGGCATTGATCATCCGGCCGCCGAGCAGGTGTTTGCGAACGTACGCCGCCCAGTCTTGCCAGTACGAGCCGCCCGGAGCGTCAAGAAACACCAGGGGCATCAGCTCCCGTTTGCCTGTTTGCAACAGCGTCAGCACCTCGAACGCCTCGTCGAGCGTCCCGAAGCCACCCGGCAGACAAACGACCGCATCGCATTCCTTCACGAACATTAGCTTGCGCGTGAAGAAGTACTTCATTGTGACGAGCTTGCTGTCGCCACGAATGATCTCGTTCGACTCCTGCTCGAAAGGCAGCATGATGTTGATGCCCATCGAGCGCTCGCGCCCCGCGCCGCGATGGCCAGCTTCCATGATGCCAGTCGCCGCGCCGGTCACCACGTACCAGCCATGCTCAACCATCGATTTGCCCAGCCGCTCCGCCTGCTGGTATTCGGCCGCATCGCGCGAAGTGCGAGCCGAGCCGAAGATTGTCACCTTCCGGTGTGGCCGATAGGGGGCAAAAACAGAGAAAGCCCGGCGCAGCTCGCGCAGCGATTGGCTCAGGATCTTCAGATCGTCCTGCGGCGTCCGTTCGATTGGCAACTGATCGGCAACATGCCGCAACCGCCGAATCAGATCGGCGATCTCCTGCCGCGCATCGCCGCCGTTGGTGTCCGTAGTCGGGTTGCGCCCGTTCTCAATCACGACGCCACCCCAAGAACCAAAGGTCAACTGTTTAGCGTCGGCGGCCACGCCGAATCAACTTCCTTCCGGCGCAGCCCCCACCAATACCTAAGCCGCCGGGTGGCGATAATACTGATACGCCAACAACACTTCGTACAGATCGGCCGTGATCGTGATCTCGTCGTTCTCGAAATCATTCAGCCACGTGCGCTGGCTGGCAATGGCGTCGGCCAGCAGAGGCAACACCTCGCCCACGCTCATCGTCACGGTAGCCGGGGTGCTAGCAGGGCGAACGGGCGTCTTCGTCTCAGGTCCGCGATAAATTCGCAGAT
>CAZGMU010000072.1:0-14643 GCA_964526975.1 uncultured Planctomycetaceae bacterium | reverse complement strand
GAAGCGCGCGAGCGGCTGGGCATCGAGCCAGAAAGCGCGGCCGACGAATTCGACGAGTTCGCGAACGAGCTGGTCGCGATCGAAGCCTCAGCCGAGCAGCCACCAATCACGGACGAACAGCGCGAAGAGCTGTTGGCGGGCATTCGCGGTTGGTGTACGCCGCGCTATGTACCGGAAATATCGTGGGACGCCGCCCCGTTTATTCGGTACTTGACCAAGCGGACGTTCGACGCGGAAGGATATGAGCGATGGACGCGGATCAACGGTGTTGTCCAGTGCCCACGCTGCGGCCTGTGGTGGCCGATCATCGAAGAGCCGTCGGGTTGGGAAGAAGCCGAAAAAGCCGAGCGGATATCTGACGGACAGCCCCGGTGGATCGCGACGGACGGCTTTCCGGGAAGTGCTCAATGCCTCGAATGTAACATCGCGATTATCGAGGGTTTTGATTGTGACTACGTTTTGGATTTGAACGGGAAGGAATCGAAATGAGCTGGGAAGTGCATCACGCCGACTGCTTGGAGTGGATGAGGGCGCAGCCGGACGACTGCGTTGACCTTGTCCTGTGCTCTCCGCCGTACGAGGCAGCAAGAACTTATGGCATCGACTTCACGCTAAAAGGCCAAGAGTTCGTGGATTGGTGCATTGAGCGGTACATTGAAGCGCTGCGCATCTGCCGAGGCCTTGTCGCGTGGGTGATTGAAGGCCAGACACGGCAGTATCGCTATTCGGCAGTCCCAGCTCTCTTGATGGCAGACCTTCACCGACACGGTGTTCATTTGCGTAAGCCGCCGGTGTTCAACCGTGTTGGCATTCCAGGGAGCGGCGGGCCGGATTGGCTGCGGAATGATTATGAATTCGTAGTGTGCGCTACTGGCGGCGGTGAACTTCCGTGGAGCGACAACACTGCTATGGGCCATGCGCCAAAGTGGGCACCTGGCGGTACCCCATCGCATCGCATGGCAAACGGCCGCCGCGTCCACAAGTTGCACACGAAGAGAGACCCGGGCAAGACTCGGTCTCAGGGCTACAACCCGCCAACTAAGGCGAATCCTGGAAACGTCATTCGCTGCACGGTTGGCGGCGGTCGCATGGGATCGGAATTGGCCCACGAGAACGAAGCTCCGTTTCCGGAGCAACTCTGCGAATTCTTCATTCGCTCATTCTGCCCGCCCGGCGGCACGGTGCTGGACCCGTTTTGCGGGAGTGGCACCACGCTGGCGGTCGCCAAGCAGTGCGGCCGCAAGGCGATTGGCGTCGAAATCCGAGAGAGCCAGGTAGACCTGACCAAGCGGCGAATTGCCGCCGCGCTATTTAACCCGAGCAAGCGATGCAAAAACGCATAACCAACGAGCCAGTTGACAACGTTCCGATGGCACGCGAACACGGGCCGACAGTCCGCGCGAAGCAAATGTGGGCGTGGCGATGCCCTGATTGCGGTCTGTTGCAGTTCGCCGAGAAATCGTCGACGCACGAGGCCAAGTGCAATCGGTGCATTAGGCCGTTTACCGTGGACATCAAATAGGAAGGGAGTGGTTGAGATGGAGTCTGAGCTTAACCAACAAATCCGGCGCCCAATCACGATGGACGACGTATGGGCGTTCGTGCGCCAGCGCATCGAAAGGCAGCAGGCAGCGAAGAAAAGGTTCACCCTGCAATTCGAGGTGTCGGTCGACGCGGAAGGTCGGGTCAGCAACGTAATGTATCAGCCAGTGAAGGAGAGGATTGAAACATGACGGAAGCAATGATAATCGACAGCTTTGCCGGCGGCGGTGGCGCCTCCACCGGAATCGAATGGGCCACGGGCCGGTCGCCGGACATCGCGATCAACCACGACGAATCGGCGCTAGCGATGCACGCGGCCAACCATCCGTCGACACGCCATGTCTGCGAAGACGTATGGCATGCCAACTTGCGCGAGCTGACGAAGGGTCGAGCGGTGGACCTGCTCTGGGCATCGCCCGATTGCAAACACTTCTCGCGAGCGAAAGGCAGCGTACCAGTCAGCAAGCACATTCGCTCGCTGGCGTGGGTGGTCGTTCGGTGGGCGTCGCAGGTGTCGCCACGGTTGATCATTCTGGAGAACGTCCGTGAGTTCGCTGATTGGGGCCCTCTTGTTCCGCAATGGGTCTGCCGCTGCGGATGGAAAGGTACCGAGGGCCAAGCAACGCTCATCCGCACACGGCGCCGTTGCCCACGTTGCGAATCGCTCAAGATCAAGCCGACGCTGGAGCTGATGCCCGATCCGCTGCGTAAGGGCATGACGTTCAGGCTGTTCGTCAATCGGCTGCGTGGGCTCGGCTACAACGTGCAGTGGAAGAATCTCAATGCGGCCGACTATGGCGCACCGACTCACCGGCGCCGGTTGTTCTTGATCGCACGTAACGATGGACGCCCGATCACTTGGCCCGAACCAACCCATGGCGATCCAGCCAAGCTAGACGAGGCCCCGCTATTCTCGCGGCTGAAACCGTGGCGAACGGCGGCGGAGTGCTTCGATTGGAGCTTGGAATGCCCGAGCATCTTCGACCGCAAGCGCCCGCTGGCCGAGAAGACGATGCGACGGATTGCAATGGGGCTCAAGCGTTATGTTCTGGAGGCGGGCGAGCCGCTTATCGTTGGGGTTGGTGGTCGTGCAGGGCAGTCGCCTCCGACGCGATCTAGCGCACCGTTGGGCACGATCACTGCGAAGGCGGATAAGGCGATCGTGCAACCGTACCTCACGAAGTATCACGGCCAGAAGGGGGATGAGTCGCGTTGCCGGCCATGCGATGAGCCACTCAATACGATCGACACACAGCCGCGATATGGTTTGGTTGGGCAACAACTTACTTGACTCATCAAACACACTCTAGGAAAATCATGCACGCTTTTTACGCTTCACTGCCTTTTTCTTCGCCACCTTCCGCTTGGCGTCTTTCTCGATTTCGCGGTCTAGCTGCTCTTTGGTCACTTTCGTTAGTGGCCCTAGTAGCTTTTCAAACTCCGGCAATCCTTCGGGCTTCCGAGCCATTATTTAATCCCCATGAATCCAGCATCGTTTTGGGCAGTCAGAACACGCCAAGTGAGCCGCTTGCCCGTCACGGCACACAACACGTTGTAGAAGCGATTGGAGTCAGATTCCTTCCGCTCGTTGTATCGGAACGCCTGCTCGTCCAGGTAGCGAGTCAGATGGAAGGGAGCGACCGAGACGTAAGTGCCGCCAAGCGTGCGTTTGAGAAGACTCCAGAAGTTCTCAAGGCCGTTGGTGTGGACGTCGCCCGCGACGTAGTTCCGAATGTGGTCAACCCACTTGTGGAAGTAATTGAGCGACAGCCCACCATAGGCCGGCGCGGCATCGCTGTAGACGTGCGATCCGAATTGAACGTGCGCCTGACGTTGCGGGCGAGCGTTTCATCGTCGGTCGATCCAACGCACTCGGTACGGACTTCGCCACCGCGTTCAAGCAGCCCTTGCACAATCGCCTTGCCGACAGCACCACGGCCCCTGATTCGCTTCTCTCGTTTGTGTTTGTGCATGTTCTTCGCCTTGCCGCCGATGAAAGTCTCGTCAGTCTCAACCGTGCCATAGAGCTTGCGGAAGGATCGGTTTTTCATGGCCATGCGAACGCGGTGAAGCATGAACCAGCTTGTCTTTTGAGTGACACCAAGGGCGCGGCTCAACTCGTAACTGCTGATTCCATTCTTAGCGTTGGCGATGCACCAAATAGCGACAAACCACTTATCCAGGCCCAACGGGGAGTCCTCAAAGATCGTGTCCACCTTGACGCTGAATTGCTTCCGGCACTTCGGTTCCTTGCATTGCAGCATGGACCGCGAACGGATGACGCCCACGCGATCACTACCGCACTTCGGGCACGTCGGATTGGACAGGGGCCACTTTGCTTGCAGCATATGCTCGAAACAAACCTTCGGATCGGCGAAGTGGCGAACGGCTTCCATCAGAGTTTTCGGGGTGTCAGTCATGTTTTTTGCTCAGTTCTTCGGTTCGTAATTCTTCCATCTTCTCACATATATGGCGTGTACTTCCCGGCTCCGCTGGTGGGCACTCGAATTCTTTTGACAACTTGTCTTGGCCAATCCGCCAAGGGCAGGTGCGACAACCAACGATTTCGTAGAGTGGCTCACGACTCATCGCGTTTCGCTCCAAATTGGATTACCACGCCGAACATTGGCACTGGGAACACGTATAGTCGCTTCGCCTTCCGGTCCCAAAACAATCCGATCCAACAATCAAACCATGCGAATAAAGGTTTAATGCTCATTGGTCATCCAGTTCGTCTTCCAATTCATCGCCACAAAACGGGCAGTACGATAGCTCAAAGCCACGCTTGTATTGCAGTTCAAACACCGCCGAACATTCACTGCACATCACGGAAAAGTCTGAGTCGCCTTCAAGGTCAATTAGAACGGCCATTGCATATCCTCTCACAATTAAAGCGGCGGCCACGTGAGTTAACCGAGATTGGCCCGGCGCGAAAGATGCTCATCCCTTCCGCTTCGTGGCCGCCGCTTAGCCCTCTATCTCCAGGCGGATTCGGGAAGTTCGCTTGCTTTCGTAGCAGCTTTGCGAGCACTCAATTTTTCCATGAACACAACCGATTTGCCGTCTTCCCGATGAACGACGGTTACTGTGCGGATATGTCGTCCGTTCGATGCCTTCAGCTTGCGTGCTCCAACTTCCATTGCCGTACCCTTTGTGGATTGTTTGTTGCCCATACCCCAATTATATCGACCGGTCCCGATGAGTCAACTACGTTATCTAACTATTACGCAAGATTCCCAAAATGGGATTTAACCTGATGAGTCAGGTAAGTTGTTACCCTTGATATTTACGATCAAGCACAAGATGAATCGGAATCAATCCAGCGGGAATTCGAAAGCTGGGACGCACTCATAAAGGCAGCCACCGCCCTGCTTGCGGCGTGCGAGGCAGCACAGCCTGGCGCGTGGCAAATTGCCTATCGACGAGGGCAGCACATCGTGTTACCGACTTTTTCTCTTGTTGATCTTGAACGGTACGCAATCATCGGTGCGCTCGCGACCCACCACGGCAACCGCACGCATGCGGCGCGCGAGCTGGGAATCAGCGTGCGGACCTTGCAACGCAAACTCAAGGCCGATCCAGCGATTACCAGCCAGCGCATGACGCAGATAAACGACGAGATCAATGAATGCCGCCAGTACCACCAACCACGAATCGCCGAACTCGAGCGACTGTTGCTGGAGGCGCAAAACAGGAACGGCGATTTAGCCGTTATCGTCGGAAATATCGAGCAATGCCGGTGCCAGGAAGGTGACTCGATCATGATCCTCTGCGACAATCCAGAGCCCGAGAGCGTTGACAGGCAGGCAGCGGTAGAAGCGATCGGCGATTACACGAGTTACGAGCCGATGCGATTCTACGGGCGCGATTGGGCTGAGGCGCTGCGGAAGGCTGCAAGCGCGGCGCAGAATCACTACATGGATTCAGAGGATCACGCCTGAGTGGTGCCGGACACCCTGACGCCTTTAATTAGCTGGTGAACGGTGGTATAGATGCACCTGTTGGCACCTTGGCGGGGGCTTGGGGGAGGTTTTGAGGGCCGGTGAATGGCGGCAGACAAACCGCAAGGGCAACGCAGGCGGCAAGATTTACTTGACGCTGCCGTTGCCGCGTTGGTACAAATGATTGCTGATCGTGGTGCCGAGTCAGCCTCTGGCGACTTTGGCATCGTGCTGACTCTGGATCGCGGCGAACACCGCCGAATCCGTGGCTACGAAATGAGGACGATCGAGCCGGCAACAAGCCGGACAACATAATTCGGTTCAGTCAGTTTTGAACGGCTGAGCGTTTTCACGCGAGAGATTGCGTGGGAGTGCTCAGCCGTTTTTTTGTTTTCAGGATGCCCAGCGGCGCGTCGCAACAAACCCTAACCAACGCAAGAGTGACGGGCCGGCGCGTCGCTTTTATCGAAATGAACGATTCCTACTTTTTTAAGCTCGCCGCTGTGTGCGAAGCAATCGACGCGGTGTGCCACGTTTTGCGAGGGTTGTTGCTCTGATGCTCACGTTCCTCAAAACCCGCCGCAACGGCCGCAGTCTCGCCCGACGTGTGCGCCGCTCGCTCCTGGACACGGAGAAATTCTGGCAAGTCGGCGCATTGCCAGCGAATGTCTACGGCGCGCAACTTGAGCGCAAGAAGGTCCGCGTGGTGCTGATGCCCTGCGACTGCGCCTGCAAGTTCCTGCGAATTTTCGATCGGTGCCGCTTGCTCGTGGATGGGGTGGATGTGTTTGTTCCGCTTGTCGCGCGCATCCGCCTGCGGACGGCGGCGCGGTACGTGGTGCAACGTGACGCGGAGACCAAGCTGTGACTTTGAAGATCTTAGCGTTCGATTGCTTCGGTACCGTGTTTGATATCGCGGGCATTCCCAAAGAGGAAGTGCGCGATTACATCGCGCAGGTACGGCGTCCTATCTGGGCTCCCCTGTCGCTTCCTCAGTCGTGGGCAACGCTGCCAGCCCACCCCGACGCGGCCGAAGGCCTGAAGCGCCTACGAAAATCGTATCGAGTGGTCACGTGCAGCAACCTGCCGCGTGATCTCCTACTTGCAATCTCGCAGAACTCTGGGATTGAGTGGGACGCAATTGTTCCGCTCGAAGCGAGTCGCAGCTACAAGCCAAGTCCATCCGCGTATCGAACTGTTTGTGAGGTGCTGCAAGTCGCGCCGGAGGATGTGGCGGTTGTAACTGCGCATCCCGATGGGCCCGACATAGGCGGCTCCGCATCAGTCGGCATGGGCTGTTTTGTGATTCGCAACGGTGGATTTGCGAAAGACATCATCGAGTTAGCCGAGCGACTGGAGGCAAACGCATGAGCGCAACCAAAGAAGCATTCAAAGCGTTCGTTCAGGGTCTCGACACAGCCAATCGCGACCGCCTCAAAGCAGTTGCTACGACCGCGTTCAACCAGTACGTAGACGACGCACCCGGCCCCGATAAAATCTCGCGGCCGCTGATCGAAAAAGCAATCCGCAAGGCGATCGATGACCTGTGTGGTCAGGAGTAATCGAAATGTACATGCTTCTCGCGGTTGATCCGATTCTTGAGCCGGCGATTGAGTGGCTCAAAGCGAACTGGCAGAGCGCTGGCTTGCTCGGCGCTGCTGCCTACTTGTTGTACTTTTACCGTGACCGCATCGGCTCGCTATTGAAGTCCGCCACGGCCAAGCTGTCGACCACTAACGACTCGATTGCCGGTGACGCGCGAGTCCAAGGCTATCGCGTGTTGATAGAGTTAGTCGACGCCGACCCACCACTCACGCCAGAAGGACGCAAGGCCTGCGACACACTCGCGGTCGAGCTGCTTGACCGACGCAGAGCGCCCACGAAACCACCTGCAACCACACCAACAACGTGAAAAGCAACAGCGACAAGATTGCTTGGGCAGTAATCCTGGTGTGCCTGGTGGCCAAGTACCAGGGCGTGGGTGTGGTTGCGCCGGCAACTCCAGCCCGTGCCGTCATCTTCCGCGAAAGCCTCGATACCGACAAAAACTGGGGTGCGCTGTGGGTCGATTTGCGAAACGGCGAAGCGGGCAAATTCTTTTCTTCCGACGGCCGACGGCTCAGCATTCTCGACAAAGACGACACGAATTCGCCGGAAGTGAAAGACATTGAAGGCGCTGGGCTGCCGGTGCTGCTGCTCTACAGCGCGAATGGCAAACTCATTAAACGGCAGTCGCTCAAGCCAGGAGTGTCGGCGAGTGAGATTGTCGCGATCGCGAAGGGGGCGGGCGGATGAACCTTCGATTCGTCGATGTCGATTTCACGCGCGATCCGCGTTACGTGCCGGGCCATATCGCCGCAGGCAACGTGGAGAAGTTCGCGCGCTACGAAGATTCCGCGCCGGTCTATCCCGAAAAAGACTGGCTAGGCATGGCGGACGAGATTGGCGACACCGGCCTCGATTCGCTCGTGACGCGAATCTACAACCAAAAGCAAGAAGGCTCCTGCGTGGCCAATGCTTCTGCGCAAGCGATGGAAATCATGCAGGCCTTGCAATTCGGCAAGGAGAACGTCGTGCATCTGTCGGCGATCAGCCTCTACAAACGCATTGGTCGCAGCGCACAAAGCGGCGCAGTTGTCACGGACGCCCTGGAAGAGCTTGAGGCGAAGGGCATTCTTCCGCTCGACGACGAGGACAACAAAAAGCGATTCAAACACACAATGCCGAACACTGGATTCGGCACGCCCTATCCCGCTGGCTGGGAAAAGACGGCCGAGATGTTCAAGGCGATCGAGTGGCTCCGAATCGAGTCGCTGGTGGAACTTGTCTCGGCAATGTTCAACCGCCACTCGACTGTAGTCGGCCGCTCAGGCCATTCGATCAATTACACGCGGCCGCTGAACAAGAGCGGCAAGCTCGTCACGAAGTACGTCAACAGTTGGGGCGACTGGGGTGATGCCGGCTTCGGCTACGACTCCATGAGCATGATGCGATCTGCATCACGCGGCGCTTTTGCAATTCGCGCCATCACCCGCCCGGAATTTCAAACCTAGGAAAGGACAGTGATCATGCGTTTATTTCTCGCTACCACGTTCGGCCTCCTCGTGATTGTCGGGGTGCTGAACCGAGAGCCAGCGGCGGCCAAGCTGCCAGAGTCGCCAATCACTGAACCAGCCAAACCAACCACAAAACCAGCCGAACCAATCGAGTACGAAGCCGTGACGATTTGCGACGGCAAAAGCTGCCGCCAAGTGCGCCGCCCAGTAGCGAACGCGGCGAAGAAAGTGGCCAGTGCCGTGAAGTCGGTTGGCTGTGGCTGTGGTTGTGATGCCTGCACCTGCTCTCCGCAGCAGTCGGCCATGCGTGGACCAACACAAGTGTTGCCGCGCATGCGAGTCTTTCGTGACGCGCGACCGATTCGTTCGCTGTTATTTCGACGAGGCTGCTGCAACTAGCCATGATGCTGACCGACGCTCAACACGATGCCCTATACGGCCGCGCGACGACCGAATTGTCGCGTGGCCTCACCGGTTCGTTGTTTTTGAGCGCCGAGCAGCAAGCCTGGCTGGCTCGCGAAGCACGAGACGCGATCGACGCCGACTACCCGCAATACGCGGGCCTCCACCGCAGCCGCAAGGCGATGCGGGCCTACCGGACGTCGATCCGCAAGCGCATCCACGCGAGCAACAAGCGGTGCGGATTCGTCATCACCACGATCATTCTCGCGGCCATCCTCTCGTGGCTGATCCAACGATTACTTGATTACCTTTTCACCGGGGAAAACCAATGAGTTTTTTAGACGGCTACAAAACGTACATCATCGCCGGCGTGGGCTTGCTCTACGCCGGCACGCAGCTTTGGGGTGGCTCAATCACCATCAATGAATTTATCACTGCCGCGCTCGTATCGCTCGCGGCGATGGGTCTCAAGCGCGACCAGGCGGCCGAAGTGAAAAAGATCGCGGAGAAGTAACGAAAGCGATTTCGCAATGCAACCACTCAGCGTCAGTAGAACTGGAATGAACCAATGGCCTGCCGAATTGCTGTTCCTGCTTACAGGCGTGTTGTCGGGCCTATCGGGCGCGGCGGCGGAAGCCAAGGTACGTCGCCGCATCACGCCAGCAGATGCGATGCTGGCATGCGCGTTCTACGGATGCTTGGGATCAGCTTTGGCGATGTTTGCTTACAGTTGGCTGGGCGGTAAGGAGCATCCCGAAATCATCGTTGGCAGCGGCATGCTGGTTGGCCTGCGACTGATCAAACCTACTTTCATCGTGGAAATCATCAAGCGAATCCTGAGAGTGGAAGACAAGCCATGACTAAATTTCTCCATCACACGATTTGTAGCGGCTGTTCGCAGCGCCGCGTGCGCAGCGCGAATTGGATCTTGGGAATCGTGGCTGCAATCGGCGCGCTCACGTGCCTTGCTCTGCACCTTGGGAATCGACAGGTCGCGGGCGCAAAGGAACCGAGCTACTCGCAAGCGTACATTTACGCAACCCCGACCAGCGAACAGCAGAAATGAAATCACGACTCACATTCGCTGCCATCTGTTTCGCGGCCGTTCTCGCGGTGGGTGGGGCTGCGCGGGCAGACATCACGAGCAACCTGATCTGGCACTGTCCGCTGCAAGACAATGCGGCGAATACGACAGTGGCGGAGACTGTCGGCCACAACAACGGCACGCTCACCGGCGCTGGCAACACGTCGGCGAGCAGCGTGGCTGGCCCAGGAGGTCTCTATCCACTCGCGTTGAATTTTGACGGCGTGGACGATTGGGTGGCCAGCTCCTGGGATTCCGGCCTGACGACCAACACCGTCACCTATGCAGCATTCGTGAAGCGAGACGGAACGCAAATCGATTGGGCTGGCCTGCTCGTGAGTCGTGGTGCTGCTGCCTGCTCCATCTTTATTGGTCCCGGGGGCAGTCAGTTGCGGTTTATGTGGGACGGCACCAGCGACACGTACGACTGGGCTTCAGGCGTGACGATTCCGGAAGGCGAATGGTGCCTGTGCGCTGCCGCGATCTCTCCGACCTCCACTACCATCTATTGCCGGTCTGCCGATGGCAAGCAAGTGAACAGTTTTTCCTACAGCGCGGAGGCCATGGAAGCGGTGCATTCGCCGAAGATAGCGACTGACACCGGCACAAGAGCGTTCAAGGGCGCGATCGCCGGAGCCCGCATCTACAACCGCACGCTCACCGAGGCGGATTTAGATGAGCTGTGGGAAACGGTGTTCGAGAGCCATCCGGCGGATTACGCCGGTTACGATACGATCACGCCGGTCAATCCGTCGAGTTCGCTCACAGGCTGGTTTTACGTCGTCAACGCGAATGCGCTCTCTGCGTCGTGGTGGGCCAACGTCAAGCCAGACGGTGGCGACATTCGGGCGCACAAGGAGGATGGCACGCGACTGCCGGTGTATTTGCATAATTGGGATTACGCCAACCAAACAGGTTTGATTTTAATCGGTTGGTCTGGCGTGAAATCAACGTCGTCCGAATCGATCAGAATCTACGCGGGCAACGCGAGTAATTCGCAACCGGCAGCGAACGCGAGTTACGGACAATACGAAGTTTTCCCGGCAACACTGCGCGCGTTCTACCCAGAAGGCGGCGGCAACGACGTCACGAGTTACGCGAACCACCAAACCATGTATGGCTCGCCGACAGTTGGCGGAGTGAGTGGTCCAATCGCTGGAAGCAAGGGGACCGACTACAACGGTTCGACGCAATACGGCAGCAAATCGTCCGCGTCCATCAGTAGCACGTACCCAGCCACCGTTTTGGCGAGCATCAACACCGACACCGTGAGTGGCGGGCATGACTTCGCCAATCTCGTTGGCAGCGGCAACGGCCACTACCTAGGCTTGAACCAGTCGGGCACGACGCTGCGAGCGTTTTCGTTCAATGGTGCCGCTGGCGCGAGCACGAGCACGATCGCCAGCGCAGCCTGGACGCACGCCGCCGCGCGAATCGTCACGAACAGTAGTCGTACGCTCGTGGAAAACGGATCGCCGGCAACGACCGCGACGGAGAATGTGGTGATCTCCAGTCTCGACACAATCTTAGTAGGCTGCCGACCTGGACCAAGCACTTACACCGACGGCAAGCTGTCGATGGTCGGCTTCGCCGATTCCGATCTCGGCAACAACTGGGTTGCCTACTGGCACGCGATGCTGGCCGACTCGGATCAGAGTGACTTCTACGCGTTCGACGGCTGGACGTCGGAGTCCAGCTTCACGCCGTCGCTCGGCGGTGACTATATCGACAGCGTCGACGGCCTGCTGAATCCGTCGCCGAGTGGAAGCAATTACAAAGATGTGTTCACCGAGTTCGATCCAGGCGGCACGAGCACGTGGAACCCCAATCTGCTCGGCGGCGGCGGGCCGTTGCTCGATCTGACGGGCGTGGCGTGGGTGCCCGACTCGCATAAGCCGCAGATGGTCGCAATCACGAAGCGCCACGTGCTTGTCACGCAGCACGTTGCGCAATGGGCGGAACCCGGCTCGGAGTTGGTGTTTGTGAGGGCTGACGGCGCGGCTGTGATTCGCACGGTAATCGACCATCGCGAGCGCGTCGGCCTCAACGACGCGGGCAACAATGGGGACATGAGCGGCCTCAAGAATTTTCACGTGCTATATCTCGATGAGGATTTGCCGGAGAGCATCGCCACTTATCCAATTTGGGCAGACCAGTCTGCCGAGACCAGCAATATCCCAATGCTCAAATTGAATCAAAATCGGCAGCTGCTGGTTGCCGATCGCGTCACGGTCGGCACTCGTGCAGATGTTTATCTCAATGAACCCAGCGATGAAACCCGTCAAATCTATTATGCGACAGCCATTAGCGGTGACAGCGGCTCGCCGGTGTTTGCCGTTGTCGGCTCGCAGCTCGTTTACGCCGCCTCACTGACGACGGCGGGGACGCCAGGCGGCTTCGGGCCGAACGCGGCGGGGCGCGTCGCGTGGATTCAGGAGGCGTGCAGGCAGCTAAACGTCGTGAATGGCGGCGCGTACATGCCGACGCTCTTCCGTGCCGACGCAACGGCTGCGCGGCGAGCCGCTACCCAACGATCAATCAACCATTAACGGACAATGCCATGCACAAATTCATTCGCGTGATCACTCTGCTCTGTCTGTGTGTCGCGACGACGGCGCGCGGTGAAATCATCCTTCGGCATTCGACGGCGTCGCAGGAAGTGCCGCTCGGCCATTTTACGGACTCGATCGATGGTGATTTTGAAGAGACTGGCCTGTCGATCGCGAACACCGACATCAAGCTGTGGAAGCACGGTGCCACAGCGCTCGTAAACAAAAACAGCGGCGGCGCGACGCACATGGCTGGCGGCGTGTACTACGCCGTTCTAGACGCGACCGACACGAACACGATCGGCTCGCTCGTGATTTTCTGCCATCCGATCGGCGCGGGACCGGTGCGAGTTGAATGCCGAGTGCTGGCGGCGCCGGTTTACGACGAGATGTTCGGCCCGGCCGCAATTTCAACGCTCGCCGGCAATCGGGCTGGCGACAAAGCGGCGATCCTCAGCGGAGCCGTGGCCTCGATCGCAGGGCAGACTCAGTTCACGGTCGCCGGCTCTTCGTCGTCTTGGGCGGGCGGCGTTGGTCCGGGCCAAGAATTGGTTGGCCAGCTGATCGCGATCTACGACGCCGACGATCTGGGAATCTGCTCGGTACGCACGATCGTTAGCAACACGGAAGGCCTGGTCACGATCGACGCCGCGCCGGATTTCACGCTCAGTGAGGGCGATGTGTGCCGAATTTATCCGTCGTACCGCAACCTACCGGCGGTGCGAACCGCGGTGGACACCTTATTGCCCGCGAGCATTCTCGCGTCGGGCACAGTCAGCGACGCGTCCGATCAGAACGAGTTGATCGCCACGGGGAGCACGCCTGAGGGCTGCGACTTTGACGAGGTCGATATCGTGATTCAGCGTGCCGACGGATCGCGGCGGCAATTGAATCACGGTCGAGTGGAAATTGGCTTGGGCGGCGCAGCGAACGTTATTCTGAGCGAAATTCCAGGATTCACGTATCAGGCAGGCGACAAGTTTTTTGCACTCGCAACGCCGACTCGACTGCCAACGATCACCGCGGCGATAAGTGCTATTAAGCCGCAAACGGACAAGCTCACGTTTGACGGGGACAACAAGGTAGCGGCGAACGCAACCGCAGTGGTGGGCGAGGAGGCGGTGGATGCAATTGTGGAGGGTGTGGTTGCGGGGGTGGGGAGTGGAGGTGGAACGCCTGCACAGGTGCACAACCAACCACCAGTGGCCGCACGTACAGCTAAGATCGGCACACGTGCGGACGGTGTGGTCAAGGCCTATCCAGCCAAGCGTGTTATAGCGGGCGAGGTGACGCAGCTTTGGATCGATTGCTCCGCCATGGTCGGCAGCAATCTGCTCAACGCGGCGGACGCGGAGAGCACGGAGGAGGGCGTGGCAATCGAGAGCATCGGCGTGTACGGCAAGCTTGTGTCACTCGTGGTCGACGCAAGAGAAGCAGAAGCTGGCGACAACGCAGTCATCACGTGCAGGGTGACACCTGCCAGCAATCAGGCCATCATTGTGAGTTTGGATGTCGAAGTGAAAGCGGCGGAAACACAGCCCTAATGGACCATACAACCAGCAGGGGCAAGGCCTTACACCCTGTTGCCGAAAGCGGCCCTAGTACAGCCGCATCGGCAGGATGCTGCCTACGTGGCTCCCAGGGGTTTGCGGGGGTCCTCCCTAGGGCCACTACCCGGGGGCTTCGCCCAGAAGCATCGACCGACTTTTTTACACGTGAAGTATTTTTTGAACGGTAGCAGTAGAAACGCAGCGAGGACAAGCGATTGACGAGGCACCAAAGTACGACGCGAACGATTCGCGGTGGGTCCGGCAAGACGTTATCGCCGTCATCCTCGGCATCAAACACGCGCGCATGTCGCAACTTCGAAAGCAGTTCAACGGACGCTTCGAACATCGCGAGTCAGAGAGGCCGGGGTCACCGGTCTGGCTCTTTGCCCCGCTGTGGTTGCAGCTTCATTATTGGTCGATCTGGCAGAAGTCTGAGAAAGCGAGCGTTGCAACCGACGGCGTGATGACATCGGCGCAGAAGAAGGAGCACTACCAAGCGCTGGCTGAAGAAGCAAAGTA
>CAZGMU010000071.1:11947-14859 GCA_964526975.1 uncultured Planctomycetaceae bacterium | reverse complement strand
GCGAGCACATCGTCTCGGCGGTCGCCACGAAGCACACGGTGCCGTCACTCGGCTTCATCGTGTGGGAACGGCGGCGGAAGCTGAAGCCCGAGTATCAGGACCTGAGCGGCGATGCGATTCGCGACTTGCGGCTGGCAGGCACGGAAGTAAGCGCTGAGCAACGGCGCCCGATCGTCGCCTACCTGGGCGACAGCGCGCCCCAGGGGCTGGACGCCAACCCGGCCATGTACGAAGCCAGAGTGTTGATTTGCGAAATGACGTTCGTGGCCCCCGATCACCGCAAGGACAAGATCCACAAGTTCGGCCACATGCACCTGGACGATCTGGTCGAGCGTCGCGATCGGTTCAAGAACGAGCTCGTGATCGCCGCGCACTTGAGCACGCGGTACCACTCGAAGACGGTAAAAGCGCTTGTGGCGAAGGCGCTGCCGGATATGCTCGAGGGGCGGCTGCACCTATGGTTGTAGTGTTGGTTCGATAAACGCGCGTGGGACAGACATTCCTGTCTGCCGTAGTCCGTATGGTACTCGCCACATTCGGCAAACAGGAATGTCTGCCCACAGGCTTAAGCCTGAGCTTTGGCAGCCGGTGCGCGGCGGGCGAACGTGCTTTGCAGGATTCGCCAGCGGATACCGGCGAGGCCGGAGCCGGCCAGGATAATGCCGCCGACCACGGTGCCAGCCAGCGGGAGCGGAATGCCAACGAGCGCGCCGGCAAGGAGCCCCTTGAGGCCTGCGGCGAGCTTCGTATCACGCCCATGTCGCGTCTGCAGCAGGTAGGTGCCAATGCTGCCGGCCAGGAAGCCGATGGTCGAGGTAAACGGAATCAGCACGCCGAACGAGGCGGCCTCCTCGGAAAAGAGCAGCCAGTCCAGCCCCATGATCAGAAGGCCCGTTGCGGGCAGCATGAACCGCTTAGGAAGCGGGTCGGTGAGCCAGTCGAACCAGCTCAGTTCGCCATCGGGGCCGCTACGAAGCGGGGGGAGCAATTCTTGGAGAGGCTTTTTGTTCATGGTCATCGTTCCTTGGTACGAATTCTATGCAACAAGGTTCACGCAGACCACAAAACAAAATGCCCGTGTTAATTCGTGGCCAAATGCGTGACTGGCGGCGAATCGGGCGATGGCGTTTTAAGAGGCTCGAGGCCGAGCAATTCGCGAATTTGAGCGTTCACAACTTCGCCCCGATGGGTGGCCAGCGTGGCTCGAACGATCTCATCATCCAGATTGAGGTTGAACTCGCCGCCGCGGGTAACCAGCTTAAGGAAGTTGGTCAGGTTCTTAGCGAGCATCTGGCTGGCATGCGTGGGAACTTCGGCTGGTAGATTGGTCGGGCCAAGAATCGTCACGCCGTTGCGGACGACCGTTTCGTCGGCCTTCGTCAGCTCGCAGTTGCCGCCGCGTTCGGCCGCGAGGTCGACAATGATCGAACCGGGCGCCATTCCCTCGACGGCTTCGGCGGTAATGATCCGAGGCGACGGTTTGCCGGGAATCGCGGCGGTGGTAATGCAGACGTCGCTACCCGCGACGGTGCGGGCCATGAGCTCGCGCTGCTTCTGGTAGAACTCCTCGCCAAGCTGCTTGGCGTAGCCGCCGGCACCTTCGGCGCTGGAGGTTTCCAAGGGAACTTCGACAAACGTCGCGCCGACACTTTCGACCTGTTCCTTCACAGCCGGCCGAACGTCGTAGGCATGCACCACAGCGCCGAGCCGCTTCGAGGTGGCGATGGCTTGCAGGCCGGCCACGCCGGCGCCGATGACGAAGACCTTGGCTGGCGTGAGCGTACCGGCGGCGGTCATCATCAAGGGAAACATCTTGGGCAATCGATCGGCCGCCAACAGGACGGCTTTGTAACCGGCGATCGTCGCCATCGACGAGAGAACATCCATGCTCTGAGCGCGCGTGATTCGCGGAATCAGTTCCATGGCAAAGAGCGTGACGCGCCGCTCAGCCAGTTGCCGAATTGCTTCCACGTTGCCGAGCGGGTCGCAGGGGGCGATGACCACCTGACCGTCGCGCATGAATGGCAAGTCGGCCATGCCGGCATGGGGATTCGCGCCCAGGCCGCGCACTTGCAACAAGACATCGGCCGTCCGGAAGATCTCTTCACGGTCGTCGATCACTTGGGCCCCGGCGTCGGCATAGGCGTCATCGGTGAAGCCAGCCGCCAGACCAGCCTTGGCCTCAACCAGAACGCGAAGACCGCTTTTGACTAGCGGGGCAACGCTCGAAGGCACGAGCGCCACGCGGCGCTCCCCGGGATAGGTTTCTTTCGGAACACCAATGATCATTGCCACTTCAAGTCACCTGGGCAGAGTTGTGAATCGGAGAAACGAATATCATGCGTATTGCGATTGGGAATGCGCATACATGGCCCGGCTACACTGGCCGGCAATCGCTCTGGGGGACCGACCCAAGATGGGTCGGCTATATTTGCCGGCGCTGGGCCTAGGCCGCTATCGTACGGATTGGGCCAGCCAACTGCCAGGGAGCAGTGGAAAAACCGCGACAAACAGGCGATTATTCGACGGGCAGCAACTGCCGGGCGAATATCACTTGCGAGTTCTTGCCAGCGTAGCTGGGGATTTCGTCGGCCGGTTTGTCAACGATCACGCCATAGAGACCGACAGTCCCCTTGGGGCCCTCGGAAGAGGTCGCAGGGCTCGTGGGCACGACGACAGTGACCATGGGCCCCCCCGGCAATTCGACCGTGTATTCGGCGAGCTGGCCGATTGTGTCGACGTGCTTCACGCTGCCGGTGAGGAAAACGCCGTTCTGCGGACGCTTCGGATGATTCAGCCAGCGGGGCGCGATCTGGGCGATTTCCTCGCGGGCATGGGCGTCCGACAATAGCTTCTTGAAGAACTCTCCGGCTTGCTGCTCGGCCTTCGTGGCGTCGTTCGCATCGGCAAAT
>CAZGMU010000071.1:4992-11937 GCA_964526975.1 uncultured Planctomycetaceae bacterium | reverse complement strand
CCTTCTGGGCAAAGTCGGCGATGGTCATGTAGCTAACGCCCTTGGTACGGGCGACTTCCTTGTTGTCTTGCAGGTTGCCCGTGATGAGGCCAGCCTCGGCAGCGCTGGCGGCGGCGAGCGACGCCTCGACATCGGTCGCGGAAACCACCGGCGCGTACCGAATTCGGATCGGCTCAGGCTTGGGATTGATCTCGGTGATCGCCTTCGCGGCGGGGACATCCAGCGTGGCCGGTTCGTGGACCGTGGTATCCGGATTGGCAGGAATCGGGTAGCGGTTGTCCTCGTCGGCTGGCTTCTTCATCGGCTCGGCCGGAGTCGTGAACGAAGCCTGCTTCTCCGCCGAATCGGCCGATGCGGTGGCAGTAGCGTCTGCCTGCGGTGTGTCGGCCGCGGGTTTCTCTTCCATCGGGGGCGCTGCGGGTTCGGTTGGCGCTGCGGGCTCTGTCTTCGCCACTTGGTCCGCAGCGGCAATATCGTCCACCATCGTCGATGGCGGCGCCACTCTCAGAGGCTTTGGCTCCTTGCGAAACGCCGGCGGCAATATCGCCTTCGGCAAGTATTGGGCGACTTCGAGGAAATCGATTTCCCGGCCTCGATTCACCAACGGGCCGAGCCACAACAACGCGTAGTAGCCGAGCCCCAGGCCGACGATGCCACCAAACGCCGCGAAGGCGAGCGTACGGACGATCGAGCGTTTACCCGTGGGCTGGCCGGCAGTGGCGGTCGTGGTGGGAATCGCGATCGATTCGTCGGGCGTCCACTCGGTGGCCGGGTGAAAGTGCTCGTGGTGCTGCTCCAACTCTTCGTGGATCGGGGCTTCTTCGTAAGCGAGCGGCTCCACCAATTCATCAGCGGGTTCGTAAGCTTCGGCCCGTTCGTATTGGTCTTGATCAATCGGCTCGTAGGTGTCGATCGATTCGCCTTCCAGGTCGGCAAGGAGACGATCCATGTGCTGGGAATCGTCCCAAGCGGCGGTGCTCTCCGGCAATTCGGCAGGCGTTTCCAACTCGAAGTCGGAACCGAGATCGGCAAGCGGCGGATCGTTTGCATCGAGGTCGATCGCCTCGTCTTCGGCCGCCTCGATTTTCACCTTTGCTTCTATTTCTGATTGGGGCGTTGGCTCGGGCTTGGGTTCTGCTTCCAATAAACCAAAGTCCAGCGGCGGCACATCGCTGAGCGTCTTTGCCGAGCGGAACCAGGCATCGATGCGCTTGGCGGCTTCCTCGGGCGACTCTGGCTGCGCCGCGTCGGCGGGCGGACCGAAATCGGCCAAGGGAGGCTCCTCGGGTAGAGCGTCAGCAATCTCAAGCTCATCGGCGATCTTGAATTCGTCGAGCTTGGGCTCGTCGGATTCGTGACTCACTTGTTCCGATTCAGCAATCGGCCCTGGATCGAACGAGAGCGCGGCCAACGACGAAAAATCGGCAACGGTTGGTGAGGGACTCTGGGGCAAGTCTTCCGTGAGCTGCGGTTGTGAATCGACAATCAATGCCGCGGGCAATTCGTGCGACGCGGCATGTTGTAACTCAAAAAACGCGCGACACTGCGGACACTTCACAAGCGCGCTCGGCGCGGCATCGTCCGGAACGAGCAGATCGTGTTCACACTGGGGGCAACTTGCCACTCGGGCCATGGAAGGCAATCTCCAACGAGCGGGCCAACCACGAAGCGAATCGTGACAGCCCGGAGTCCATCAAAAACGGAAGCGTTAGAACAGTCTACCATTGTGTACGAGGGGAAAACACCAATTACCGTGCGGTTCGTCTTGACCGGGAAGTGCCGGATGTGAGGGAGACTCACTCAATCGGAATAACCGGCAAAGTCACGTGGCAAAGAGGCCGTGAGGACGGCGAAGCTAGCGGTCCGCAGCGCGTGCTCAGCCCCCGGCGACTCGCCGGGGGCTAAATGGGTTTTTAGCTCCCAAGTGGCTTACATCGCCAGGTCGTAGAGCGGGCTGAATTTTCCGCGCAGGTGGCGCATCAGGGCGTCGTGCGACAGCGGCATGCCGGTTACGCGGCGGCCTAATTCAGCGGCCGGGTAGCGACGTCCTTGCGAATGGATGTTCGTTCGTAGCCACTCGCGCAAGGGAAGAAACTCGCCGCGGCGGAACATGTCGTGCAGGTTGCCCAGGTCTTGCTCGGCCTTCTCGTAAAACTGGGCTGCATACAAGTTGCCCAGAGAATACGTGGGAAAATAGCCAAACGCCCCGGAACTCCAATGCACGTCTTGCAACACACCGTCCGAATCGGTCGGCGATTGAATGCCCAGATACTCGCGATACTTGGCGTGCCACGCGCCGGGCAGGTCGGCCACTGGTAGCTCATCGTTGATGAGCGCAAGTTCGAGTTCGAATCGGATGAGGATGTGCAGATTGTAGGTGACTTCGT
Source organism: uncultured Planctomycetaceae bacterium (assembly GCA_964526975.1). Classification (GTDB taxonomy): domain Bacteria; phylum Planctomycetota; class Planctomycetia; order Pirellulales; family Lacipirellulaceae; genus JABDGM01. The sequence continues at coordinate 9,550 of CAZGMU010000071.1, read as the reverse complement.
CGGACTCGGTGCGAATGAGCGATGGTCGCACGTTGTTGTTGGCGAAGTAGAACACATCGAGCGGCACTTCGCCGAGCGCCTCGGGGAACGCGCGCTGCGCTTCCGGATAGAAATATTCCCAAAACGCGAGGCTGCGACCGACCTGATTTTCCCACATGCGCGATTGCGATTCGTGAATGCCCAACGATACGGCCTCGCCGGTGGGGAGACCATACCGATCGGCCGGCAAGCCTTGTTCGTAGATGCCGTGGCCGGCTTCGTGCAGCGTGCTGAAGAACGAGCCGTCGAGCGAGCGCTCGTCGTAGCGAGTCGTCAGGCGGACATCGCGCGGGCCCGCGCCGCCGCAGAATGGATGATTCGTCACGTCGAGCCGGCCGGCGCTCAGGTCAAAGCCAATCGCGGCAATGGCGCGTTTGCCGAATTGTTCTTGTGCATCGACGGGATAACGGCCCTGGAGCGCCTCGACAGCAGGGCGTTTCTTGCTGCCGGCGATTGCGGCGACCAGTGGCACGAGTTGATCGCGCAGCCCTCGCAAGGCGGCAGCGACTTCGACGGTTTTGGCGCCTGGCTCGTATTCGTCGAGCAGGGCGTCGTACGGCTGATCGTCATAACCGATGGCGGCGGCTTGCTGGCGCTTTAGCTCCAGTGTGCGCTGGAGCAGGGGGCGGAATCGCTGGTAGTCGTTCGCCTTGCGGGCTTCAACCCAGGTTTGCTGGCCGAGAACTTCGAGCTTTGCCAACTCCTCGACGAGCGCTTGCGGCAGCTTGGTTTTTCGATCGTAGTCACGTTTCAGATTGACGATGTCGGCGCCTGCCTGGCTGTGTGGATCGGCAGCAAGTGGACTGTCGATCAGTTCTTCGAGCCATTCGCCCACTTCGGGAGCGGTTTGTTTTTTATGGATGAGTCCGGCGAGGTAGCTCATCTGCTCAGCCCGGTATTCGCCGCCCGCTGGTGGCAGCTTGGTTCGCTCATCCCAACCGAGGAGGCCTTGCATCGAATTGAGAATCGCGGCTTCGCGGGCGTGCTGGCACAGGCGATCGTAGGTGGCTTGGTATTTGTCGCTCATCGTTGATTCTCACGATTGTTCAAAGCACTGCGTAGAGCGCCTGTGGAATGCTCCAGGCATCCATTGAAGTCGGATATTAGACCCGATACAGCAGCCGATTAAAACGTGTCTTTCCCGAGGGGCACGTCTTTACTTAGTCGCTCGTCGATATCGGCTGCCCGGTGGTCGCGGTAGTGCTCGACGCTCCAGAAGTCTTTGTGAAAATTCCATGTGCGGCAACCGCCCAAAAAAAGAAGCGGCGCGGCGATGACTGCCAAAGCGAGCAGGCGGTAGCTAAGATGGAACAAGCGACGAGGCAAGATTTCGCCTCCTAGAGCGGCGATGAAGTTTTGGGCCGCAAAGTTTGACAGATCGGCGCTAAACCGGCAAGCGATGTTGACGGCCAAAAGCTGCTGCTATCATGATTCCTTACTCCCTATTCCCCACTCCCAACTTCCTCTCCCATGCTTGATATTCTGGTCATTGCGCCTCATCCGGATGATGCCGAGCTGGGCATGGGGGGCGCTATCTTGAAGTTCAAGAAGGAAGGCCGGCGGGTCGGCATTCTCGATCTCACGAGCGGCGAACCCACGCCGCATGGCTCGCCCGAGATTCGCCGGCGCGAGACCGCGGCCGCCACGGCGATTCTCGGCATCGATTGGCGCGAGAACCTGGGCCTGCCCAACCGTTCGCTGGAGGCCACGCTCGAAAACCGCGCGAAGCTCGCCGGCGTAATTCGACAGCAGCGGCCTCGTTGGCTCTTCGCGCCGTACTGGATTGATGCGCATCCTGATCACACCGCGGCCACCGAACTGGTCGACGCGGCCCGTTTCTGGTCGAAACTCACGAAGACCGATCTGCCGGGGGAGCCGCATCACCCCGAACGCATTTACAATTACTACTGCGTTCACTTGAAGGCAGCGGCGCAACCGGCGTTCGTGCTCGACATCAGCGACGAATGGGAAGAAAAGCTCGCGTCGATTCGCGCGTATGAGAGCCAGTTCATCACCGGGCGTTCGACCCATTCGCCTACGTTTCTCGACGCTCTGCGCGACGAGGCGGCCTATTGGGGCAAGACGATCGGCAAGCGGTATGGCGAGCCGTTCCACTGCCGGGAACCGATTGGAATGAGCTCGATGGCGAGCCTGATTTAAAGCCTATCTGAAAACCGTTTCGTGGAGAGGGGGACAAGCACATTTCGCTCCGAAGACTCCGCAAAATGAGCCAGTCCCCAACGGTCTTCGGATAGGCTGTTGGTGCGCAGTCGTTACTGCACGAAGTGGAACTTGCCGCCAGTGCGGCGGGCAATCATCTTCATCAGGCCGATCGTTTGGTGGTTCATCAGGTCGATCGTATGGATCGGCACCTTTTTCCCCGAGTTCGCTTGCTGCAACTGCTGGACGATCGATACGTCGAACTGGCCGTCGGACAGGAAGTAGATTTCGTCCGGTTTCATCGATAGCGCGTAGAGCAGCGAGGCGAGCGGTTGCGTTCCGCCGTTGGGATCGACTTTGTCGAGCCACTCGCGCAGGTTGGCAATGTTGTCTGGCGTGGCGGCGAGCGGCTCGTCGGCATCCATCGGGTACGAACCGTCGCTGTATAAGATCACAAAGAACCGTTGGTTTTCTTTCAGTTGGCCGATCGACTTCAACAGTTCGCGGCAGGCCATTTTGAATTTGCCATGCTCGCTCATGCTGCCCGAGCTATCGAGCACGTAGATCACCGAGCGGCCGCTGCTGGAGATGCCGAAGAAGCCGAGCTGGCCGTTCGGATCGCCACCGCCGCCGGTGCCGTCGCCGGAATCGCCGGTGCCACGGCCGCCTAATCCTTTGCGAGAGGATTTACCGCTGAGCGACTGCGGGCCCAGCACGTTGTCCAATTCGTTGATCAGTCGTGCGCTGTCGGTCGCGCTGACGGCGGTTGCCAAGCCATTCAGCGATTCCGTCAGAGGCGCTGGCTGCATCGCCGATAGCGATTCGGCATTGAGAGCTTCTTGCGTTTCGGCGGATAAAGTGCCGTTCAACGCTTCGTCGAGGTCGGCATCGCCTTCGAGCTTGCCGGCATCGCCACCCAGGTTGCCAGGGCCGCTGCCGAGTACGACCGAGAGCCTGTCGCCAGAGCCACCTCCATGAAACGCGGCGGAGATCAAACCGAGCACGATTAGAAGGGCCATGTGGCACGAGGCCGAACTAAGGCAGGCGATCACCTCCGACAGGTCCTTGGGACCGCGCTTCTTCGTGATGGCTGCTTCAGATTCCATGGACCTGTTCGATGCCGTCAGAACTTGAATTCAACAGAATGATATTCGCCGAAAGTAGGCGAGCCTATTCAGCAGGGGAGTGGGGAGAGGGTTGCAATGGCGCGAGTCGGTCAGCGCCGTCCATCCAACGCAGACAATCGGCCGTGTGAAAAGAACACGAAATGCACAACGTCTAGCGGCGCGTTGCCGCCCGTACGCAGGCGGGCTTTGGTCAAAAACGAAATTATACTTTTCCATGTGGCGATCTTGGCTCGATCTGCCACACCTCCCACGTCTTTTCACAGTAATCGAGCGGGCCTGGATGTCAATGATTTAGGCTGTTTTCCAGGCTGAACCAATCGCCAAGAGCCCGTCCCACCGGTAAATCAGGTAGTAACGGAACGCGGTTGTCGAACTTTTCGACAGGTCACCGGATATCCGCCAGACGGGTGGCCGTCGGCTAAGAACGTGTTTTGAAATTCCAAGGGATGTCTTGGAACCCTCTCCCAAAAGGAGAGGGAGAACTCTAACTTATAACTTACTGGTTCAATGAGTAGAGCAAGAGATTCATCGCGATCAGCATTGAATCTTTCCGCGTATAACCGGAGCAACCCACCGGCTCGGTTTCCAGGGCGCAACTGAGATCGTAGGGAGTGAACAACACGGCATAGCGATCGTCAACCGTGACGGCCTCGAGAACCGGGGCTCCCTGCGAGACACTTTTGCTGCCGTTGCTGGGCGTGGCGCCGCGCGGCGTGCGACGCGAGACGACCCGAATATCGGTCCCGCCGTAGGCAGGAGTGAAGAGCCGATCGTTGCCGGGCACGGGCGTTAGAGGATGATCCGGGAATGTCTTGTTCATTTCCGCGCGGAACGATTCGGCGAATTTCGAGCTCGAGCAAACCGCGTCGGCGATCACCGTTCCGCCACGCTTTACATGATCGCGCAGGCCTTGGCGCTCTGCGTCGGAAAGCGAGAAGTTCGAGCGGCCGTGGAAGAACAGCAGGGGATACTTCAGCAGATTCGGATCGTTGAGCGTGATCTCCACCGGCTCGGGATTAAGGTGAAGGCGAAACTCGTTGGAGGCTCGTCGCAAAAGCGCCCGCAGCGCGCCGGGCGCTGCATGCGACCCACCGGCATGAGCGACGTTGGCCACGAGGATCGCGCCGCGCGCCGCGCCTTGGTCGAAGCTGCTTGTCGACGTGATTGGCAGAGACGGATTCTTAAACGAGACTTCGCGGCCAGTGGCGTAGCCGAGCACGTTGAGGCCGATG
>CAZGMU010000071.1:0-4982 GCA_964526975.1 uncultured Planctomycetaceae bacterium | reverse complement strand
CAGATCAGGATTCTCCCGACCCACTCGGTCAAGCTCCCAGTAGCTGCTCACATCGAACGGGCAATAGATGACCGCCGTGCGGCAACCGAGATCGATTCCCCAAACCGGCAAATCAGGCTGGACAGCCTCTTCAATGGTCCAAACAGGGTGATCGGGCGGCAGGGGCTGTAGCTCATTTCCGGAATCGGGAAAGAGATCGCGCACCAGCTCGCGAAATCCAACGTCGAATTCTTCGCCGCCGCAACAACGCTCGGCGAAGATGAACCCGCCGCGATCGATGTAATCTCGGAGTTTCTGCTTTTCGTCGGGCGAGAATTGCGGCCGATCGTGGCCGCCAAAATAAAGAACCGGCACTTCGCAAAGTTCTTCAACACTGGCCAGCTCGACATCGACGACCTGGTGCGTCAGATTGCGCCCCCAGGTCCTTTCGACGTGGCCGAGCAAATTCGCCAAGGCCGAACGATGGCGATTCCAATCGCTGGCCGGCTTTCGCTTCAGATGGGCAACGACGACTGGCCACCGTCCCTTGGCGAGAAACATCAGCGAAAAACAGGTCGACACGGCCTTGTCGCCAATTTTCTTGAACTCCAAGTCGGCCGGCCATGCGCCAGAGTATTCCTGGCTGCGAACCAAAGCAGCGGTTCCCTCGCGATACCAATCGTGCTGACCGAAGAACCGCTGGGCAGACATGCGGCCCGCGCGCTCCAAGGCATACATGTAATAGGAATACCAGAATTCGGTGCCCGGATTACGAAGCACCGAGAAAAAGCGAGCGAGCCATCCAACGGCTTGATCCATATACGAGTCGGCCAGTTGCGTGGCACATCCCTGCACCTTGCCGTCGACCACGACCGCATCGCCCGGATTGAGCGCGCCGCCGGCGATAATCAGAGCCGCGATTCCAGCGCAGGTCATGCTGCCGCTGCCCGGATAGGTAGGCCCCCAGCCCCAGGAGCCATCGTCGTTCTGCGTGTTTTGCCAATGCTCCAAAGCCATCGACCAGACCTGGCGATTCACCGACACGCCAACTCTCTCGGCCTCGTTCAGGGCGAGCAGCGCGAAGTGAGACATCGAGTTGTCGGTATGGTCGGTCGAATGGACCGACGGAATTGCCCACATCCCGCGCTTGATGCCGTCTTTGAACTGCCGACTTTCCAGCCATGCCACGTTGCGCTGAATGAGCGGTCGATCCTTTTCCGGCTCGGCCTGGCAAAACACCATTGTCTGGAGCGACGTTGTGTAAGTGCTGCGCGGAACCAGATCACGCAGATACTTCAGCGCCGAGGCGATGGCAGGATCATCCGCGTTGCATCCGGCATTGAGCAGGGCAAGCGCACAAAGGGGCGTCAGGCCGCGATCATAGTGCCATTGCTCGGCCCACGCGCCGGTGGGCTTTTGAAGCGACTTGAGGAATTGAATGCCATTCTCGATCGCGAGGCGAACCGTCTCGGGAGTCAGCGGCTTTCCGCCACGCAGGCCGAAACGATCCCGGTCGAGGGGCGCGTCGGCATCGCCGCCGAGCGGCACCTGCCGACTACGCGCGACATCGGCCTGGTCCTCATCCGCCGAAACGGGAGCGGCCCACGAGGCGCCAATTCCGGCCGCGGTACCCAAGAACTTTCGCCGGTTGAGATCGCCCATCGCGAGTTAGCCAAACGGATCTGCAAAGTGAAGAGATGAAGAGATACTGAATCTTAGGGCTATGTCGGCAGCGGGGAAGCCGGGATTCCAACGAATCGCTGTTTGGGCTTATATCCCGTCGTTTGGTTGAGGGCCCGGTGTCGTTTTTGCCGACAGGGAGCAGTTGCAAATGGAGGCCTGCATTGGCATGGAACAACTACCCGCGAGCCGGGGCGTCCTCGCCCCCGTCCAATCGTGTTCATTATCAATAAAAGTCTCAATAAATCGAAGATTTATGCACCTCGGATAACATCTACCAAATCGGAGTTGCGCCAAATCGAGTCGATATACTTACCTCCATCGATGGCGTAGACTTTGCAGAAGCGTGGGATAATCGCAAGCAAACTCAAATCAATGGAATTCCCGTTCTCGTCATCAGTCGAAACCAACTATTAAAAAACGAACAACTGCCCACCCCACAGATCTGGCCGCTGCCGCCTGGCTGAAATAAACCGAACTATGAAATCGCTTCGTTGGCAGTTTTCTACGCGCAGCCTGTTATTACTGACAGCGATCGCTTCCGCCGTTCTAGCATTCGCAGTGAGGATGCCTGCCGCTTTTAAAGTGACGCTTCTGGTAGCAGCACCTACCATGGTTGTTGTGGCAGCTTTACAAACAGCTAACTTTGCTACGTCGGACATTCGGCCTCGGCTCGCCGTCCTATCCTGGCTATTGCTCACCTCATTCTTTATGATTTTTTGCGCTGCCATTATGCTCTCCCTCCTGCTTGGCGCTTCGTCTGACATGCCTGCGTGGCTCGCTCTATCTGGTGTCATGGCAACTTGCGGAGCCATCGCCGCTTACCGTGCGTACCGATCATTCCGCCAGATCGAGGTTCAACGCGCGATGCATCATCGTGACAGCACCAGTAGCGCCGATCTCTAGGTGGAACGCTGCTGTCATTGGACTTGCACAACTCTTTGCTTTCTCTCAAGCCCATCTCCCCAGGCGTCGATAACGAGAGCGCGAACGTATCACTACGCGCGCACATTTTGCTAGCAGGGGGGCTGGAATGGCGTTCGCTATCCAGCCAATGCTTCGCAGCCGTCTTATCCATCGCTCGCTCGTCGCCGCCATGCTGGCATGCATGGTCCTGGTCGGCGCGCCTGGCTGCAGCCTCATCTTCCCTGATATCAGCCATCAGCCGGTGGTCCATAATCCGTTCCCGCAGCTCAACAAGGTTGCGATCGCGCCGTTTTTCAACCTGAGCACCGAGCCAACGGTCGACAGTCGCAAGTTCGCTCTGGCTTATTTCGCCGAGTTGCAAAAAGTGCCCGGCTTCGAGGTCGTGCCATTGAGCGTCGTCGAGGCCGCTATCATCGACAACCAGGTGAACCTCGCCAATCCGAGCGAGGCTCGCCGGCTGGCCAATATTTTAGGCGTCGACGCCGTCGTCATCGGATCGGTCACCGACTTCACGCCCTACTACCCGCCACGTTGCGGCATGCGAGTCGAATGGTACGCGGCGAACGCTGGTTTTCATGAGATTCCGCCCGGCTATGGCCTCCCTTGGGGCACGCCCGACGAAGAGTACATTCCGGCGCCGCTGGTATTCGAAGCAGAGTTTGCGCTCGCGAAGGCGCAGCTCAAAACACAAACCCCACAATGTGGAAGGCCGTCGCTCGAGCCACCGGGCGGTCCTGGAGAAGCGCCCTCCTATGAAGCGACGCCGCTGCCCAACAACATGCCGCTACCGCCGCCAGCGAAAGACGGCACGCAAGGCACAAGTGGCAACGCTCCGAAAGGTGGCCAGCGGTCAGACAACTCCGCATCAAGACAAAAAGCGGATCACGAAAACGCGCACGCCACTCACGCAGCCTACGAACAAGTTGTTGCCAGCGAAGAATTGCCGCCGGGCGACAGCACCGAAAATAGCCTGCCCGCGCCGGCAGAATCGGCTTCGAGTGCTGTCGGTGTTACGACCGGTTCATTCGGCCCACCCGGACCTTTGCCTCCGGGCTGGCCCGATGAACGCGGGTTTATTCCGCCGCCGCCAAGCCCGGTGCGGCCACCCTGCTGCCCGCAGAATGGTCCGGTTATGACGCATACGCGAATTTACAGCGGCAACGACAGCGAATTCACCGAGGCGCTCGCCAGCTACTATCACTTCCGCGACGACGCTCGTTTCGGCGGTTGGCAGAACTACCTGCAGCGCACCGATGACTTCATCCGCTTCTGCTGTCACATGCATATCAGCGAAATGCTCTCGGCCCGCGGCGGCGCTGGAGAAACGCGAGTAGTGTGGCAGTGGCCAAATTGCCGATAGGAATCGGTAGAGTCGCGCTTGCGTAAACTGCGACAACGGATGTTTCAGTAATTAGGACGCAACACGACCTGCCCCCGCGCCGACCAACTCAGCAACTGTCGGCAATCACCCAGCCCCCCGCCCCGCTGTGAATGGAGTCACCGTCGTGAACGACGACATCAACGTGCTCGCCCTGATCAAAGGCAAGGAACGCTACATCTTTTTGTATGATGACTCGCAACGCGCCGAAGCGCTGCGGATGCTTGGTCGTCATGCGTCGAACCCGGAGCTCAGCTTCAGTTGGTACGACGCCGCGGTGCTGAGCCAAAAGATCCGCCAGGAAGAACGCCAACGCCGCTCGCGCCTCCGCGCGCCGCAAGTGACCGATGGCGAAGAGCTGATTTAGTTGATAGTTGAGGGTTGAGAGTTGAGTGTCGAAAGAAAATTCCGGCCCTGAACTCTCAACCCTAAACACTCAACCCTCAACACTTCCATGCGCCCGCAGATCGGTCAGTTCCTGCAATACCTCAACGTCGAGCGTGGTGCTTCGCCGCATACGCTTAAGAGTTATCGCGAGGACTTGCACGCGCTGGCCGAGTACCTGTCCGACGAAGGTGGCCAATCGCCCCCGCCCGGCAGCGTTACTACCAACGAGCTGCGCGGGTTTCTCTCGGCGCTCACCGAAGCGGGCTACGCCAAGTCGTCGATCTCGCGACGCATGGCATCGGTGCGCAGCTTCATGAAGTTTGGCCAGCGCGAAGGTTGGGCCAAAGCCAACCCGGCCAAGGCCATTCGTAATCCACGCAAGAGCCGCAAGCTGCCTCACTTTCTCACGAACGAGGAAGTCGGCAAATTACTCGAAGCGCCAAAGGGGAACGCCGCGTCTGCACTGCGCGATCGCGCGATTCTCGAAACACTTTACTCCGCCGGCCTGCGCGTGAGTGAATTGGTCGATCTCAACGACGGTGATCTTGATTTCCCGCAAGGGATCGTGAAAGTCCGTGGCAAAGGCCGCAAGGAACGACTCGCGCCGCTTGGTTCGTTCGCCGCCAAGGCC
>CAZGMU010000070.1:11629-15061 GCA_964526975.1 uncultured Planctomycetaceae bacterium | reverse complement strand
CCAGATGGGAGCCGGCTTCGCGCTCGCGATGCGCGACCTGGAGCTGCGCGGGGCAGGCAACATTCTGGGCACACAGCAGAGCGGACACATCGCGATGGTCGGGTACGAAATGTACTGCGCGCTCCTGGAGCGGGCCGTGCGGCAGCTCAAGAAAATGGCGCCGCGCGAGTCGGTCGACGTGAACATCGACTTGCCAGGCGAAGGCTATCTACCGCGCGGTTATGTGCCCGATATGCGGTCGAAGATTGATCTCTACCGCCGCCTGGCGCGGCTGACGTCCGAAGCGGCGGTCGATGATTTCGCCAGCGAACTGGCCGACCGGTTCGGGGCACCACCATCAGTAGTGGGGCATCTGTTGGAGCTAGCACGGCTGCGAATCTGGGCGCACGGCTGGGGGGTGCAGGAGATTCGGCTCGAAGACCGGTTCGCGGTTCTCCAGTATACGTCGCGCGATAAGATCAACCGTGTGGTGAAGCGATCGGAAAACCGGCTGCGAGTTGCTGATGCTAGTAGTGCTTACCTGCCGCTAACTAGCCCGTCAGGCGATGCGGCAGCGATCTTCGAAGACGTGAAATCACTCTTGCGGCCGATCGACTACAAGGCCTAGAATCCCGCGGTTTTTTCTCGGGAATTGGTAGGACGGACAATCTTGTCCGTCTGGCCATCAATCGGTTGACGGACAGGATTGTCCGTCCTACATGGAGCGTTTGCATCGTGCGCGTTGTGCAGCAATTCCTGATTTTGATTGCGCTGAGCATAGCCGGCCTGATTGGCAAACCGTTGCGCGCCCAAGATTTCCTGGATACTGCGCCGCCACCAGACATTACGACGCAAAGCGCCGCAACACCCGCCAGCCCAGTAGTCTCTCCGGCTGATAACGCCAATCTCGAAGGATGCCAGGTCATCGCTAACGTGGATGGTCAGGTCGTGCTCGCCTGCGAAGTGTTGTGGAGTGTCAACCAGATGCTCGAGACATACCAGAAGAACGCCGGTCCCGATCAACAGGTGCCCGAAGACCGGCTTAAAGGCGTGCGTCACGAATTGATGCAAAAAGAAGTGGCGGCGATGGTCGATCGCAAGCTGCTGTATGGCCAGTTTCTACATTTCGCGCCTAAGGAAAACCTGCCAAGGATCGAAGAGAATCTGCGACAGCCTTTTGAAGAGCACGAGCTGCCAGCGCTCATGAAGCGGCTGAAAGTGGATAACCAGGCCGACTTGGAGAAAGAGCTTGCGCGTTTGGGATCGTCGCTGGCGGATGTCCGTCGGGTATTCAACGAGCGAGTCATCGCCTCGGAATGGATTCGCTCGAAGGTGAAGGTGAACGACGAAGTCAGTCCCGACGAAATGATCGAGTACTACCGTTCGCATTTGACGGACTACGACTACCCGAGCCAGGCTCGCTGGGAAGAGTTAATGGTTCGCAAGAATCGGTTCAAGGATGCCGAGACGGCGTACGAAGCGATTGCACACATGGGCAACGAAGTTTGGGAAAGTGGAATGCAGAAACCGGTGCGCGGCGCCGCCTTTGCCGAAACTGCAAAAGCGAAGTCGGACGGATTCACGGCCAAGGACGGCGGCCTGCACGATTGGACCACCAAAGGCGCGCTGCAAAGCAAAGCGATCGACGAGGCCCTCTTCACGCTGCAAGTCGGGCAAATGAGCCTGATCCTCGATAGCGGCCCGGCGTTTCACATCGTTCGCGTGCTGGAACGAAAAGAAGCGGGACGCAAACCTTTCACCGAAGTGCAATCAGACATTCGCGACCGGCTCAAAGACATTCGCTATCAGAAGGAAGCGGTGAAGTATCTCACCAAGCTCCGCCAGGAAGCCCGCATCTGGACGATATTCACCGGCGACGTGGCGGCGGAAACATTGATCGGCAAGAAGCCCGAGGATACGCAGAAGCGGTAAACGGCTTATTAGGCAATCGCAGATAGCTTATGGAATTCCTGTGTGTTGCTCCATGCTATAATAACAATACGAAACAGAGAGCAACGCCATGTCACTATCGATGCGAGCTATTTCACCGCCGCTGCGAGAAACCGAAGGGGGAGTCGTCCGGATTGCGAACACCCGCATACCACTGGAACGCGTGATCGAATCATTTCTAATCGGCATGACTCCCGAAGAGATCGCGCTTAGTTTTGATGTTCTGAAGCTCGAGGATATCTACGCGGTCATCAATTACTATCTGCACAACCGCGAAGAAGTTGACGCCTACATGGTCGAGGCGGAGCGCCAAGCAAAAGAAACGCGCATCGAGATTGAAAAGCGATTTGATCCGACAGGCATCCGCGCGCGTTTGCTAGCGCGTCGCAAACCTGAGGCCCGGTAAGATGCTCCTCTTCGTGGCGGACGAAGACTTTGATCGGCGCATTGTTCGCGGTTTGATTCGCCAAAAGCCCGATTTAGAACTTGTACGGGCGCAGGACGTAGGGCTTCTTGGTGCTAGTGATGAGAAGCTATTGGAATGGGCGTCGGATAATAATCGTATCGTGCTTACACACGACCGACGGACGATGCCTGATCACGTTGCCGAGCGGCTTGACGCGGAATTGCATATTCCGGGAATCTTTATTGTACTTCGTCGTGTTTCCATCGGTCGGTGCATCGACGATCTGCAACTGATCGCGGAGTGTAGCGAGCAAAATGAGTGGCAAGACCGAATCGTCTATTTGCCATTCGAGACACAGTAAGGTAGGTCAGGCTGTGCCTGACACCAAATAGCGCATCACTGCCAGAGATTACTCGTTGTCAACATCGCTAAGAGTAAGCTTTAAAAGCAACTCAGCGACACGATGGTTTCGTTCTTGAACTGCCGTCAATCCGATTCGGTCTGATTCGACCTGAGAAAGATGATGCGAGAGCTGATCAACGCTCGCTTGGTTGCGAATCATCTGATAGAGCCGAGGGATGTACTCATCGTACTCGTCGTCGGGCACATCGAATCCAGTTGGATTCCAATCCGAAAGTAGAACCTGGCGAATCGCTTCTATGTCCGACTTCCATCCGGGTAGCCGACGCGTCATACGCTGGCTTCTGCGCACTGGGCCAGCAGGGCATCTTTGCCCACGCGATGGCAGAAGTCGCCGAAGGACTCACCGTCTTGGCGATTCTCTTTGAAGTTTTGCAGGACCGGAACGAGCGTGGGCACGACCTCGGCCGTTGGGATCAAGTCTTTGTAGAGGAAATTAAGCCGGTCGCCAAACACGCGGCCGCCGAGGAAAATCGTGTACTTATCCTTCGTCTTCCCGACGAGACCAATATCGGAGTTGTAGGGGCGGGCACAACCGTTCGGGCAGCCGGTCATGCGCGTGGTGAAAACTTCGTCTTGAAGTCCTAACTTTTCCAGCTCTTCTTCAAGCTGATCGATAATGCCGGGCAGAACGCGCTCGCTCTCGGTGACCGCCAAGCCACAAGTGGGAAGTGCCG
>CAZGMU010000070.1:0-11619 GCA_964526975.1 uncultured Planctomycetaceae bacterium | reverse complement strand
CGTGGTGTAATCTTCGGTGAGCGGCACATTGTGGCGGCGGAAAATCTCTTCCAGTCGCCCGCGGTCTTCCGGGCGGATATCGCAGAAGATGATGCTCTGATGGGGCGTCAGTCTTAGCGGTACGCGAAAGGTTCTACACGCTTCACGGAGAGCGGTTTTGAGTTGCATTTCGGGCGTGTCTTTCAGACGCCCATTTTCGACATTGAGCCCGTAAAACAGCAGGCCATCGCCCTGCTCGTGCCAGCCCATGCCGTCGTCGAAGCCATGGACTGGAATGGGCTTGAGCGGCGGAAGCGCATCGCCGAAATACTCTTCGACTTTGTCTTTGAAGCGATCAAGCCCCCAATTATTGATCAGGTATTTCATGCGAGCGACTTTGCGGTCGACACGATTGCCGAAATCGCGTTGCACTTTCACGATTGCGGTACACAGGTCGATCACGCGCTCGGCTTCGATGTAGCACATCGGCAGGGCAACGGCCGGAAACGTTTTCTTCACGCTCGGCGTAACACCGAAGCTGCCGCCCACAAGCACGTTGTAGCCGACGACGTTGTCGTTCTCGCAGATGGCTAACAGGCCGACATCGTTGGCGTAAACGTCGACACTGTTGTCGCCCGGAAGGCCAATGGCGAATTTGAACTTGCGTGGGAGATACGCCTTACCGTAGATCGGCTCGACGGGATCGTCGCCCGGATTAATCGGGCCGGGGGGCGGGGGAGCAAATATCCCCTGGGGAACAATCTCGGCGCTTTCTCCTGCCTCGTCAGTGGCCAACCAAATCTGATGGTACGCCCGCGTGCGCGGGTTGAACTGCCGGACCAGTTCCCCAGCCAACTCGTACATCTGTTTGTGCGCCAAGCTGTCGTTGTAAGGGCAGGGCGTACACATCACATTGCGCTTCACGTCGCCGCAGGCCGCGAGCGTGGAAAGCTGTATCTCGTTGATGCGGCGAATGGCCTTCTTGAGGTTCTTCTTGAGAACGCCGTGAAGCTGCAAGCCCTGCCGAGTAGTGATGCGAAGCGTGGTGTTGCCGATTTCGTCGCACAGATCGAGTTCGGCCAAAAGCTGATCGCTGGTAATGCGGCCGCCGGGGATGGCCGTGCGAACCATGAAATTGTAGAACTTGGCTTTGCCGCCGGCGCCGTCGCTACGAGCTTCGGCTCGACGCTGGCGGTCGTCTTGCTGGTAGGTGCCATGGTGCTTCAGCAGGTTCATGCTATCCTTGCTGACAAACTCGTTTTCGTCGTGAAGTTCGGCGACGATGTTGCCAGCCAGATAGTTGCTCGCGGTCTTGATGTCTTCTACCACGCTGAGTTTTTCAACTTGTCCGTTCTCGGATGCGTCCGACATTGATCCCTACCAAATCGCTAAACATTGCCCAAGCTACTACGATACATCATCGAATGATACCTGGAACTGGGCTTCGAAGCCAACGGCGCTCTGCCGGTCCCATTCCGGCTAGACTAGGAATCTGACACCCCTGCCAACATAAGAATGACCAATTCAGGCACAAAAAGTTCGACCGGAGCGTGGGGACGCTTGGCAACCTGGCTAGCTACAGGGCTCGGATTGGGGCAAATGGTTCCGGCGCCAGGCACATTCGGATCCGCCGTTTGGGGATTGCCACTGGCCTGGGCGATCGGGCAATTACCGGGGACCGGCTGGGAAATTGGCGCGATCGTTGCCATGAGCCTGATCGGGATACCGCTGGCTACGGCGGCGGGAAACGCGCTCGGCGGAAAAAAAGACAACCAGGCCATTATCTGGGACGAAATCGTCACGTTGCCGCTGGTTTTCCTGCTATTTCCGCTGACAAACTGGAAGATAGCCTTGGCAGGACTTGCGGCCCATCGGTTGTTCGATATCACCAAACCGCCGCCGGCACGGCAATTGGAGCGGCTGCCCGATGGGCTGGGCGTCATGGCAGACGACTGGATCGCCGGTATTTACGGGTGCCTGCTGATGGGGGCTCTAGCCTGGGGATTACGCTCGTTGAGCTGAGTAGAAGGTGTTTCATCTTAGTTGGCGGATGACATCTGGTGGTGAAAAGGGATAGAATCTCGGTCCCGGCTGCTCCGTTTCAGCCAGCTTGGTTTCCAACCTCCAACTCTCGATTCGCTCGATGCCTGCCAAAATTCTTGATGGCAAACAACTGGCACAGCAGATCCGCTCGGAATTGACCGAGGAAGTGATCGAGTTCATTCAAAACAACGGTGCCGTGCCTTGCCTCGCCGCAGTGCTCGTGGGAGACGACCCGGCTAGCGAAGTCTATGTGCGAAACAAACGTAAGGCGTGCGAAGCTGTCGGCATCGAGAGCCAATTGCACCGCCTGGGCACGGACACTACGTCGGACGATTTGCTGCGGCTCATCGCCAGGCTGAATAAAGATGGCGAGGTGCATGGAATTCTCGTGCAACTGCCGTTGCCGCCGCAAATCGACAAAAACCGGGTGCTGCTGGCCGTGAATCCGGCCAAAGATGTCGACGCCTTCCACCCGGAGAACGTCGGCCGATTGGTGCAAGGGCGGCCACGCTTCTTGCCTTGCACACCCCAGGGCGTGCAGCAATTACTCGTGCGAAACGGCGTGGAGATCGCCGGACGCGAGGTAGTCATTCTGGGTCGTAGCGAAATCGTGGGCCGCCCGCTGTCGATCATGCTTTCGCAACGCGGGCCAGGCGGCGATGCAACGGTAACCGTTTGCCACAGCCAGTCCCGCAATCTGGTTGAAATAGCACGTCGCGCCGACATTCTCATCGCGGCGATCGGCAGGCCGAAGTTCGTCACGCCCGAGATGATCAAACCAGGGGCGATAGTGGTCGACGTGGGCATCAACCGGACGGACGAGGGCGTGGTTGGCGATGTCGATTATGTGGCGGTGGCGGAAGTCGCCGGGGCGATAACGCCCGTGCCGGGCGGCGTCGGGCCGCTGACGATTGCCATGCTCCTACGCAACACCCTCTCCGCTGCCCAGTCGCTTGAAACTTGATCAAAGCCGTAGCTGAATTCGCCAGAATCCAGCTACATCCTGCCGCTGTGTTTTATTTGGGTGCGGCGAGTGTTATCTTGTTAGGCGGCAGAGAAGCGACGCCGTTTGTATCTACATCTACTCTTATGCATTCGCTAGCTGGAGAACCGTCCGATGAATGACGAAGTAAAGTCAGGTCAATCGACTTATGGCGCGCCGCGACCGGAACATTCCGTGGCACGCATCATCGCGATCGTACTTCCCGTGGCGCTGGCAGGACTACTTGCCTACTGGTGGACACGGACATTAGAGCTAAAAGCTCGCAACGAGTTGGTGCCCAATGTGATTGGCAAAATGTTTGTCGCCGAGCCGCTGCCAACCAAAGGCGGATTGGAGTTCGCAGACGAAGATCACGATCTCGTGGCCGATCCGCCGACCGATCCGGCCAAGCTCATTAATCCAGACGCGTTGGTCTTCTCTTATGTCGCGACCGAGGAAGACGCAATTCCCGATGACCGCTGGAAAGAACTGGCCGCCGCGATCGAAGCCAAAACCGGCAAGAAAGTAAAAATCGCCCACTACACAAAAGTGGAAGACCAAATGGCCGACTTGGCCAAAGGAAAGCTGCACATCGTCGGCCTGAACACCGGCCTGGTGCCCAGTGCCGTCGAGCATCAAGGATTTGTTCCGCTTTGCACACTGGGTAAGGCAGATGGATCATTCGGCTACACAATGGAGTTGCTCGTTCCGGCAGGAAGCGCGATTAAAGACCCAGCTCAAGTGAAAGGCCACAAGATAACTTTCACGCGCCCCGACTCAAACTCCGGTTGCAAGGCGCCGCTGGTGCTGTTGAAGGAAAAATACAACTTGCTCCCCGAGCGCGACTACCAGTGGGGATTCTCCCTGGGGCACGAAGACTCGATCAAGCACGTCGCAAATAAAGAACTCGAAGTCGTGGCGATCGCCAGCGACATCCTCGCCCGCATGGTCGAAAACAAGGAAATCGATCCAACCACTGTCGTTTCTATTTACAAATCGGAACGGTTCCCGCCCGCCACGATCGGTTATGCCTACAACCTGGCTCCCGAGCTCCGCGACGGCATTCGCGACACGTTATTGCAGCTTGATTGGAAAGGCACCGGGCTGGAAAAGCAGTTTGGCCCGGCGGGCCAGGAAAAGTTCGTGCCCGTCAACTACAAAGACGATTGGGCCAACACCCGCCGCATCGACCAAGTCATTGCCGAAGCGCGAAAAAACAGCAATGGCGCCACCCCAGGCAAAGGCGCGTAGCCTCGTCCGCCACCCCCCCTCCTCAAATCGTATCCCATCAACACACATTTAGCCCCGAGCGATTCGCCCGGGGCTAAATTTCGCGCTATCACCAACGATCCTCCCCGTCACGCTCCCGCTGCCGCCGGCAGGACACGCTTAAGCTGCTCTGAAATCTGCAACAGGTTTGCGCTGACCTGTCGATAGGTGGCCGTTCGTGAGCGTAGTAGCAAGAGCACTGTCCCAAATCGGCCAACACGAGCAACATAAACGACGCGGTGCCGAAAACCATGCACATCGCTGTCAGCTTGGCCAGCATTAGAAACGGCGTGTCCGGATTTTCGAGCGTCCCTGGTCTCTCTTTGACCGCCGTTGCCGTCTCGGCAGCCGTTGCACTATCCTTGCTCACTCCTTTTACAACCTTCGCTTGATTTTCCTCCATAATCATCTTGGCAATCATTGGAAAAGTCAGGCCGCCTATTACAAATATCAAAACCGCCTCCGCGGCAGCAAGAATCCAAAGTGCCACCGCAATGCGCGTCCATCGCCGCACGCGCCGCCGATCGATGTCGATGATCCGCTCGATCTGCGCCGAGGGAGCATTGGTCTACGGTGAAAGATCCAGCTTCAGTAGCGCATCGCCAACGTTCTTATGTCCTATTTAGGAAGTTTCAGCGATGTTGTCGCAAACGGTTGAATACGCCTTGCGCGCTGTCGTGCAATTGGCCGCGATCGCCCCGAAGACCAGCGCCACCGCTGGTCTGGCCGCCATCACACAAATGCCGCCTGCATACCTGGCGAAAGTGCTCCAAGCACTCGTGAAAGTCGACGTCGTCACGAGCCACCGCGGCGCCAGCGGCGGCGTTGCGCTCGCTCACCCACCCGAGAAATTGACGATTCTCGATATCGTCAAGGCGACCGATCCGATCGAGCGGATCCGAACCTGCTCGCTGGGGCTAACCACACATGGAACCAGGCCCTGCCCGCTCCATCGCCGATTGGAGCCGCCCTCGCCCAGGTCGAAAGCGCGTTCCGCAATTCCACGCTGGCCGAAGTCATCGGCGATCCCAGCAAGATCAAGCCCCTCTGCAAAACACAACCCAAACGGCGCACTGCAAAATCAACGTAGAACAGGCTTCGGCCTATCAAGAAACCATCTTAAAGCCCTAGCTGAATTCGCCAGAATTCGGTTCCAATTGACTCGAAACCGCCGTTTCTACGCCGCCTTACGATACAGGGCACACGTTTGCCGCGCCTCGCGACCTGTCCAGCGCCGTAGCGCAACTGCCGCCAGGTGACCGCCAAAAGCGATCGACAGCTTGAGCGCGTGCTCCAGCGGTTGTTCACGACCAAAGAGTGGAATGCAATCGAGATCGCATTCCGGATCGGGATCGGTCAAATTCAACGTCGGCGGCGCGAAGCCATCCCGCAGCGCGAGCGTCGTGATCGCTAACTCGACGCTTCCCGAAGCATTCACCAAGTGGCCTAGCATCGCCTTGTTGGCGCTCACACACACCGAATCTGCTTCGCGGCCAAACGCCGTGCGAATCCCACGGCTCTCCAGCAAATCGTTCTGCTTCGTCCCCGTGCCATGGGCATTGATATACGCCACATCCCGCGGCGCCAGATTCGACGATCGCAACGTGACGCGAATCAATTCCTGCAGTACGTCACTGTTGGCATCGAGACTAGTCACATGCCGAGCGTCGCTCAAAATTCGGCCACCTAGCACCTCTGCGTAAATCGGCACGCCGCGCGCCTGGGCGTGCGAGAGCCGCTCGAGCACGAACATCCCGGCCCCTTCGCCCATGACGAAACCAGCCCGGTTCACGTCGAACGGCCGGCACGCCTGCGCCGGATCGGCGTGATCGGCCAGCACGCCCATGTTGTAGAACCCAGCCGCGAACAGCGGATGAATCGCCTCGGAGCTACCCGCCAGTGCGATATCGCATTGACCGTCGCGAATCGAGCGCACCGCCTTCAAGATCGCAATCGTTCCACTCGCACACGCCGTCGAATTACTCAGCCGCGGACCGCGCAAATCGTAATCGGTCGCCACCATCGAACAGGCCGTATTCGGCAACAACTGCTGCCACCATGGCTCTTTGCCCGACGGGATCAATCGGTCCTGCAGCCCCTTCTTCTCCACCACGTAGTCGGTGTCGCCCATGTGGGCGCCGATCGAGCAACCGAATCGCTCGCGATCGATACCGCCCAGAAAAACACGGGCATCGGCTAGCGCCTCCGCCGCGGTCTGCCGGCACAGTGGTATGTTTTTGAGTTGCCCGGGGAAGTCACCCTCGATATCGACGGTCGCCCCGAGCATCAAGCCATCAGGAATCGCCGGCACATTCGTGAGCCGGCGCACTCCACACTCGCCCCGTTGGATCGCTTGCCAGACCGATTCCCGAGAGCTACCGATCGCCGTGACCAGCCCGATGCCGGTGATCACTACACGATCGTCGTTCTCAATAGGTGTGCGCACGATGGGTCGACGGTCTGGCAAAAAAGACAGTTTCAGACGCGTGTCGGACAAGTTACGAAAGCAAACGTCGTGACGAAACGTGCTCGACACAACGATCTCTTTCGCAGACCACTCCGAGAGGCGATGTATACAAGAAAGGCGAGAAGCTCACCACTTTAGATCGTCGTTTGGGCGAGCGTTCGTGAAGGCAATCGATGCTAGCATTGCTAGTACGTCAACTTGAGAAAAATAATCACGCTCAGCAGAAAGTTCCTTGTCCACGCGCGCCGCGCGGCACACAATACGACGTGCTAAAGACCAGTAGGTCCCGCGAGCCGAGCGGGACATCTCAGTCAACATTCGCGCAAAACAACGACCGACTCATCCACACCCAGCGAGGCAATGCGAGCCGCAAATATCCGCTCTAGTCAAGCGGAGGAAGTGCAAGTGTCCTATTAGCGGCACGCTGGCATCGGCTGCCAGCGGCATCACCCACTGGGTGTGGCTTTTTATCTGCGCAATTATCACACCCTTCAGCACTCTCTTTAGGGCAACGCCATTACCCCTTTTCGGTGCAACGGCCACAAGAAACACGAAAATACACGAAAAGCTTTTGGTGGTTTTTGTGCTTTTCGTGGCTACTTAATCTGTTTGCTTATTCTTTGATAAGCTTTCGCAGGGGCGTAGAGGAGAACCGCGAATCTCCACTAATTATCGCTAATCCAATCAAGGATGATGCTACCAAGTTGCCTTCTCTCCGCATCTCTGCGTGAGACGATTCTGGCTCTGGCGCACAGCAAACCGCGGCTAAGCCACCGGCGAACCCGCCGTCTGCACAAACACCATCCGCAACTGATGCAGCAGGCTTTCAAGCGCCTCCTGCTCCGACGGAGTCAAATTGCCAGCGGTCTTCTGGCGTAGAATGTCCATCGTATCGATCAGAAACTTAGCCTGATTGCGCTGCACCTGCACTTGGCCCGTTGCCGGATGGGGCACCTGACCCAACGCCACGAGCGCCTCGGTCGTCAACGTCGAGAGAAGCAACTCGAACGAAGCCGGCGGCATCGGCGGATCAGCCTCGTCAACCGATTCCTGCTTCTTAGCAGTAGGCGATTCGTTGCTCGCAGACTTCGCCTTCGCCGCCTCGGCTCTCTCGGCCTCGACCTGCGACTTCCAATCCTCGTCGATGATGATTTTCTTTTCTTCTGCCATGGCTACATCGCATTTACTTAAGCAGGCTGATCCGCCGGAGTTGCCGATGGTCCCTTGACCGTTGGCTTCTTCGCCGCCGTGCGCTCGCCGCGGGCCTTGTTGTGCTCGACCGCGGCGCCCACGAACCCGGCAAATAGCGGCTGCGGCGCCGTTGGCTTCGACTTGAATTCAGGATGATACTGCACCGCCAGAAACCACGGGTGCCCCGGCAGCTCGACTATTTCCACAAGCGTGTTGTCCGGGCTCGTTCCCGAGAACTTCAACCCATTCGCAATGAACTGATCGCGATACCGATTGTTGAACTCGTAGCGATGCCGGTGCCGCTCCGAGATTTCCGTTGCACCGTAGCATTTTGCCGCGAGGCTCCCCGGCTCGAGTTTCGCCGGCTGGGTGCCCAGCCGCATCGTACCCCCTTTGTCGGTGATCGTCTTCTGGGCATCGAGCAGGCAAATCACCGGATGAAGCGAATTTTTGTCGAACTCCGTCGAATGCGCACCCTCCAAATTGCAAACATTGCGGCCATACTCGATCACCGCGCACTGCATCCCCAGACATAACCCGAAGAACGGAATGCCCTTCGTGCGAGCATACCGAATCGCCGCCACCTTGCCCTCGATGCCACGCTCGCCGAAGCCGCCCGGCACAACGATACCGTCGTAACCACTCAAGAGCCGCTCGACACCTTCCGCCTCGATCTCTTCGCTGCGAATCCGACCGATGCGAATCTGCGCACCATGAGCAATCCCCGCATGATCCAGCGATTCATAGATCGACTTGTACGCATCGTGATGCTCGGCGTACTTGCCCACCACCGCGATGCTGATCTCCCGCTCGGGGTTTCGCAGCTTCTGCAGCAGCTCGCGCCAATCGGTAAGATCGGGCTCCGTCGTCTTGAGCCCGAGCCGATCGCAAATCAGTTTATCCAGCTTGTTGTCCACAAGACTCAACGGCACTTCGTAGATCGAAAAGTCCTTGTCCTTCTCCTCGATCACCGCATCAATCGAAATATTGCAGAACAACGCAATCTTCTCGCGATCCTCCCGCGTGAGCGAATGCTCCGTACGGCAAATCAGCACATCTGGCTGAATACCGATCTGGCGCAACTGGCCGACCGAGTGCTGCGTCGGCTTCGTCTTCAACTCCTTGGCCGCCTTCAAATAGGGCACCAACGTCAGATGGATATACAGGCAATTCTCCTTGCCCACATCGAGCGCAAATTGTCGAATCGCCTCCAAGAACGGCAGGCTCTCGATGTCGCCCACCGTGCCGCCGATCTCGGTGATCACCACGTCGACCTGCTCGTCGTGCGGTTCGCCCAGCTTCGCGATGACGCTCTTGATCTCGTTCGTGACATGGGGAATCACCTGCACGGTCTTGCCCAAAAACTCGCCGCGCCGTTCCTTGTTGATCACCGACAGATAGATTTGACCAGTCGTGTAGTTCGAATCCCGCGACAGCGGGCCATGCGTGAATCGCTCGTAGTGCCCCAAGTCGAGATCCGTCTCGCTGCCATCATCCAATACATACACTTCGCCATGCTGATACGGGCTCATCGTGCCCGGATCGACATTGATGTACGGATCGAGCTTCTGCATCCGCACCGATAGGCCACGCTTCTCGAGCAACATGCCGATCGAAGCACTCGTCAGCCCTTTGCCGAGGGAACTTACCACGCCGCCCGTTACGAAGATGTGTTTAGCCATGTGTGATGACCTTCCTGGTAGGTGAAAATCCGTTCGGCGCCACGCCCGTATCGCCTTGATCGACCTTATTATAATACCGGCGACTCTCTCTGAGCAGGGCTCGCTCCCCTCCGAGTCACCGCCGTTTTAACGCAAAAAATCGCCGTCCGTTCCGTTTACTTGATCATCATCGCCAGCCCAGACAGAATTGCTGGTATGAGACACACAGCACGAACCGTTTTAAATATCGTAGCTGAATTCGCAAGAATTCGGCCTTACCGCAGCAAATCCGAATTCTTACGAATTCAGCTACATCGCATATCTGCTTGGCAGCCACTGCTGCTCGTTTGGCTCCTCTTTGCGTTATCCGCACAAGCAGCCGATCGTCCTGGCAACGTCTTCGTCGCTGGCGACGACGTTCAAGTGACCCTGCCCAAAACGTGGAAAGGCTGGCGGGCCATCGATATCGACCGCAAAGAAGTCGGCCTCGACAAAGCGAACAGCGGCATTGCCAAGCTCGGCCAGCTTCCTGTCGGCTACTTCGAGATTCACGAAAAAGATGGCCCCGGCATGGCCACCGCCGCCGTTCTCGCGAAAACGAAAACGTCCGACGGCACGCCGATCGCGATCGACGTAGCCGCCTCGTGGTTCTATGCTGATCCGCAACAAATTCGCGACGCCTGCGAAATCTGCAAACTGGCCGGCGTCAAATGGGTTCGCGATCGTGCGAGTTGGCCCGAACTCGAATCCGCCCGCGGTGTGTGGGCTGGCGACACACGCTACGAGCAAGCGATGAAAATTCAACACGAAGCCGGGCTGAAAATCCTCCAAGTCAATCACGCCTCGCCTCCTTGGGCGGTTAAGGACACTCGCCACTTCCCCGAAGACCTGCGCGATGTCTACAACTTCTATCGCGGCCTCGCTAAACGCTGGCACCACCTAGCCGACGCGATCGAGCCTTGGAACGAACCCGATCTCGAAATCTTCGGCGGCCACACCGGCAGTGAAATCGCTTCGTTCCAAAAAGCCGCCTACCTGGGCCTGAAGGCCGGCGATCCCGAGAAGCCCGTCAACCTGGCCGTCTTCGCGATCGATCGACCCGAGACGCTCGACGAGTTCGGCCTCAACCAAGTTTACCCGTACTTCGACCGCTACGACCTGCACCACTACATCGGCCTGCCCGCCTACTCGCGCGCCTATAGCCGGCACCGTGCCATCAGCGGCGGCCGACCGATGTGGACAACCGAGTTCAACCTCACCATTTTCTGGGCAGACGAAAAAACACACGAACCCTCCGAAGAAGACCTGCGCGTCCAGGGCTATCGCGTGTCGAAAGTGTTTTCGCACGCACTCTACGAAGGCTCCGTAAAAGCGTTCTACTTCATGCTCGGCCACTACGTCGAACGCAATCTCCAATACGGCCTTGTCCACACCGATCTGACGCCGCGCCCCGCCTATGTCGCCTTCGCCGCCGTTGGCCGACTCCTCAACGCCGCCACCCCCATCGGCCAAGTCGACCTGGGCGACGAAAAACTGAAAGGCTTCGTGTTTCGAACCACCGTCGACGGCACTGAACGCGAGACGCTCGTCGTCTGGAGCGAAACGAAACCAACGACTGCCAAGTTTTCGCAAGTCGACAAGGCCTACGATTACTTAGGCCGAAAGCTGCCCACGACCCAAGAGTTCGAGTTGACGCGATCCCCCATCTTCCTACTCCTACCAAGCGGCGGCTCGAAACAATTCACCATCACGCCCCCACCGATCCAACCTAAATGGCTCGAAGGCAAAGCCAGCCCCATCGTGCTGCAACTCGTCGGCAAAACGGATTTCAAGCAGTCGGCGTTTCAGTTGGATAAGTCAGCCGAACTCAAACTCGTCGCGTATAATTTTGGCGACAAATCCGTCCACGGCAAACTGGCAATCGAAGGAGCCACCACGTCGATGCCTGAAATCCGTGTGGCGCCCCATGAGCGCCAAGAGCAAACAATAAAAGTCGGCGACGCCCCCACCGTGACGATCAACCTCGA
>CAZGMU010000069.1:0-15202 GCA_964526975.1 uncultured Planctomycetaceae bacterium | reverse complement strand
TGCGGAGTAGTAAGAAGTCGCTGGCGTTGGTTATGCCATCGTGGTTCAAATCGCCATGCGTCCACGAAAGATAGTTCCCGCCGCCTTTCCCATTATCATATTTCCATCCGGCAATGAATGCCGCAACGTCATCGGATTGAACGGAACCAGTTCCATCGCCGGAAACAATGCCGTCGAGATTGACATCGCCGACGCTTGAGTAGTTTCCACACGTCAACATGACGTCGCAGATGCTTCCTTGATACGGTTTGTTGTAGTAAGACAAATCAGCAAAAGTCGACCCGTTCCCATATACGGCCTTGTCTTTGGATTGATTGGTATACGTTAGCATCTGGTTAACGATACCGGCCAATTGCCATTGGCTGCCATTCTTATAAAAGACGGCGCTGCCGGAATCTCCGTCGACGACCTGCGCCTCGTGAGTTAGGACGCCAGCTATGCTGTTTACGCCAGGTGGATTGAGTTCCTGCTCCGGTGGAGTGAATATCGACAATAGAGAGATAACTTGACGATCCGTGTGATTGGGAGGTTGACCGCTCCGGACTGTAAGTACGCCAGAGGTCGCGCTCCCCGGCACAGGGGTGAAAACACTTGGAATGTTTCCTGGATTCTCCAGGCGATTCGTTCCCCACCGCTTTACGTTTGGGGTGTCCAATGGATTGGTTGAATAGTAGCCATGAAAGACTTTTGGAGTGTCAAGCGTCGACCAAGTGGAGGTCCAATGACTTAATGAGTCATGGCGAGTCCGCCCGGTACCAACGAACATAACCTGCGAGCCATTAGTCCCCGTAGTGGGTGGAGACTGCGTCGCGATCGACAAGGATGGTAATCCAGGATCGCCGTTGATCCGGAAAAGCAGAAGGTCGGTTTCCGCTGTAAGCGCCAATCCGCCGACCTCCGGATTCTGAATTACGTAATTCTGACCGGCAATTGGTGAGAACGAACCGGTGCTAAGATTGACCGTCCCCGCACCAACGTGCCTCGCGGTCAAGACCCAGCCATTACCCAAATAAACGTAGTTGGCGCCACTCTGCGTGACGTTGTCCCAGCCCGGATCGCCCTGAGTCCAGCCAGGATAGGACGCCGGGTTCACATTCGTACCGGTAGCCTCAACGACTAATGCCATTGCATCCGAGGCGGCAAACCATGGGGCAACGAACAACGCCAGGGCAACCGCGATTCGCATTACTTGCTTGGTCATAGTCGGTGTGTTCAAGTGTTCGCGGGCAGCGGTAACCGTCGTAACTACTTCCATTATATACACTTCAAGCGAATTGGATACAAAAATGTGGTTGGGCCGGAGTGCCCGCGAATTCCGGGCCGCGGTGAGCTTGGCCCACAAAAAACGCGTCTTATTGGATCCCCCAATACATTGGTCCTGGTCAGTCGAGCGCGCTGGCGATCGCCCGGCGAAGGAAGTCGAGTTCGCTTTGCTTTTCCTCTTCCAATCGCTGCCGGCTCAGGGTTACCGGTCTTTCGCGAATCGCCGACAGACCAAGGCGATCGAACAGGCGGGAACGGGGCGAGGGCGTAAACAACATCGCGGGGTTTCCGTAAGCCAGCGTGGCCACGCAGGCGTGTACGCGATCGGCAAGTGTGAGTTTTGTATTGCCATATAATGTGAAATACGTAAACGGTTCGTCCGAGGCGACCGCGTTCGGTTGCTTATAAATCTTCCAGGCGATGCGGGGATTGGACCGGTGCTCGGGTCGCACGATCGTGTAGCCGGATAGCTCCTTGGGCAGCTTGCGCCGATCCAACAAATGCCCAAAATACGCTTGCCACTTTCCTTTCTGGGAAAACCATTGCTGGAGCGACGGCGTCGTAAGCGTCCACTGATGACCTTCCCAATCGACGTTGCGGATCTTCCGTCCATCCGCCTTGGGAGACGTTCCCTCGACGATCGTGGGTTCCGGAAAACGATCGAAATTAAACGTAACATAAGGAGGAAGTGTTAGCGGCAACGGTTTACACGCGTCCGGAGCAAAGAACGCACTGTCGATACCTGAGTACGAGAGCGGCACCAGGTCTTTCATGGCTTCGTACGATTCGTGATCGCGGGTGGAGAGCAAGATCGGTGGATACTCCTTGACGAACTCCCGCGCGGCGCGAATCTCTGCATCCGTGAACTTGAATAGGGCGGCCCCGAGCATGATAACTTTCACGTTTCGCTTTCGGAACTGTTCGAATGCGTCGGCCCAGATGGGACGGAAGGCTGCCGAGAAGGCTGGGCCTTGAAGAACGACAATATCGACGTCGAGGTATTTCAGCAGGTTCAAATCCTTGCGTGGATTGCCCTTCAATTTGTTGTGAAAGGTCCAATAAGCAGGTTGGTCCTGGATGAAATGGACATTGCCAACGCCGAAGACCTGCTCCAGGATGTGCTTTCCGCCCACATTGAAGAAGGCATTGCCAATGTTCTGTCCCCAAAAACCGGAAACGAGCGCGACTTGAGGCATATTGGACCTGCGTGGCTGGGTCTTTTCAGGCGTTGGAAGTGTATCGGTAATCATGTGCAAATTCAGTTTGTGTGGTTGGAGGTCGCAAATAGTCGCTCGGCAAAATGCTCGAGTTGCAGATTGCCTTCGCGGTGTAGGTAGGTCGCCTGGCTTATCGCGGCAGTTGAAGCAGCACGATAGGACTCCGGATGGGCGATCCAGTGTTCGATCTGCTTAGCAGCCACTTCCACGTAATCGGCATCGCGTGGCACCACCAGGCCAGCTTCAGTGCCGACCACGGTCCGAGTGCATCCGCGATCGAACGTGATCACCGGCGTTCCCACAGCCAGTGCCTCGTTAATGACGATTCCCCAGGACTCATTTCGGTATTGTGTTGGGAACAATAGCAAATCGATAGTGGATAGGTACTCTGCTTTTTGGCTTCCATAAACTGGCCCGACGTGCTCGACTTTGCCGGGGTACCGTTTTACGGCATCATTGATAACCGCCTCCGCGGCCCGATCCCCGATCGGCCCGGCCAGTGTCAGGCGCACATCGACGTTTCGTTGAACCAGCCTTTCAAAGGTTGCAATCGCCAAATCAACCCCCTTGGCGATCGTCAGGTTGCTCAATATTCCCAGGTGCATCGGGGTGTTGATGATCGATCGTGGCGCGCCAATGTCGATGGAAACGACGCTAGGGAAAATCATCTCGAAGCGGTTCGCGACGGGATATTGCTTGCGAAAATCATCGACCATCTGTGGACAATGCACGACGTGCGTGCCATTCGACGCTAGTATCCGGCTAATCGAAGCCATCAACCGGTTGTAGCGGTCGATGTAACCGTAGGTGTGGTGGTGCAGGTACACCCGATAACCACATGCCCGCGCGGTGAACGCCAGAAGCGCCGTTAAGGCCAATGCTCCTCCCGAGTTGGCCGTCAAGTAAAGCCTGGGGTTTGCCGACCACCAACCAAAACGCACGAGCTGGAGTGCGGCGGCCAACATCCGCGCGACCCGTCGAGCGAGCGGCGCCAGCCCATGGCGCGAGGTGCCGGCGGACCAGTTGCAGAATTGAATTGGTCCGGCAGCGGCCAAGGCTTGTACAACGCGATCGGTAAGCAAGGTCATTCCAGTAACTGGCGGAGGAATAACGCCGACGACCACTACGTTGGAAGCCGGGTTGCCGGATGATTCGGAAGGGCCGGTCGTTGCGTCAACCATGCTGGGAAGGTTGCATTAAGTGCGTTCGATACAACGAGGCTTTAACGAGCTACGTATCGAACAGAGGGGAAGGATGCGTGCCCTAGGTGATTGGCGCGGAATACCGGATTGGTGCCAAATATGAACCGCCCGAATATCCCCAGAGGAACGACAAATACGAAACAAATGATCGTTTCAATCGCCATAACGCCAAGGTCGCCGCGCGGGATCGCGATAATATGCGGGATGGCGGCGGACAAGATTGAAATGAGAAAGGGATTCGAGGGTTGCAGCAGCATGGGTTGGTCGAAGAACATGGTGCCAGTTCCAACCAAGAACCCATACAGGATTAAAATCAGTATTCCTCCCTCGAATGCACCGTGACCGCTTACGCCGACACTGAAAGGCGTTGAGTGGGGCATTTCCAGGATTTGGGTCATGCGATTTCCGACGGGAACCGGCTTACCTGGCCAAATTCGATGGGGGACCGGGTAACTTAGCAGGAACAAGAGCGTATTGGCCGGTTCACTCTCGACTCTGCCCTCGTCGACTACACGCTTCAGCAGCAACGCATAGTGACCATTGGATTGCGCAAGAAAGCGGAGAGATCCGCCGCTGACAATATTATCGACGACATTTTGAAAACTGACCTGTGAAACCTGCTTGGTGACCGCTCCTATCGATCGACCGCTAGGCGACTCGGAAGCCCGAAACCAGCGAAAGGTGGAGTAGGTCGCTCCGACGCCGAATAGCATGGCTCCGGCAAGCGACATGATGAGAAATGAGCGTTTAACGGCCCAATTCCGCATGGTCAGCCAGTATACGGTCACGATCGGAGCGAGCGCTACCGTTAGCAGCATGCGCCGCCCGGCGGACATGACCATGGACTCCAAAACGGCTAGGACAAAGACGAACAGGAACAGACCGAGGGCCAACACGTTATTCCGATGGGTGTACCAATAAATAAATGTAAACGCGCTAGCAGCCACCCATGCCTTTCGGGTTAGGTTGTTAATGATTGGTCCCCAAAAGACCATATGCCGCGTGAATGGATCGGCAAGGCTAACAAGCAGGCAGACCGCCAGCACGAAAAGCACCACGGAAAATGTAAGCGGCGGCCATTTTTGCAGCGAACGGGCGGCAAGTCGCCGACCAACTGGGTTCATGTAGCGGCCGACAAAAACCGCGGCAATAAACACGGTTGAGGAGAGTATGTACCAATTCACCTCACTGCGCGTGGGGCGAAACCAGCCAAGCTCTGGAAACACATCGCCGACGTGCGTGGTTGCCGCCTCGACCGCGCCAAGCCCGATAAACACGGCGAGGCCTACGAGCAGAGAGTTCCACGCGGAAAGAATCGGTGCCTTGTAACGCCAACAGGAAATTACAATAAACCCGGTGATAACGACAAATACCGTAATCCCGTACCAGACTAGTGGTTCCGCATCGCGCATGTATCGTTCTCCAACTGCCTGCGACCCTGGTGGGACTTCAACTTTGCGATTTCGGCGGCAGTGGTTGGCGAGTAGTAATACTTAGGTACTTAGCACACAAGTCTTGGCGAGTGCGCGGCGTATCTCAGCGACCGGATTTATCTCGCTTCGCCACCTCGCGATCGCCTCGCACGCACGTCTTTGGAAACTCTCCAACGTGTCGACGGATGTTACGGCCAAGAGCGCGTGCCCCAGTGCCGCTTGGTCTCCTGCCGGAAATATCTTGCCGCTCACACCATCTTCAACGAGCTCATGCGCCGCCCCTACCACATGACTGGACACGACCGCTAGGCCCGCCGCCATTGCTTCCTGAACCACGACGGCCCACGGTTCGCGGTCGCTTGGCAACACCAAGACATCGGCCGCGTGATACGCTAGAGCCGGCTCCCGGCCATCCAAAAAGCCGGTCCACACGACCCGTGACCGTAGCGACTCGGGCACGCGGCGCTCCAGTTCCTGTCGCAGTGTTCCTTCCCCGGCGATCAGCAAGTCCCAATCCGGGCGCTGGTCGGCGATCGCGACAAAGGCGTCTATGAGCAAGTCTACCCGCTTAACTGGCACGAGGCGACCACTGTAAAGCAAGTATTTGCGATCGACAGACAACCCGAATTTTCGGCGAAATTGATCCAGGGAGCGCTCGTCAACATCCGCGAAGGCGTCAAAATCGGGCCAATAGGGCACGCGGTAAATTCGAGCCGGGTCGGCGCCGTAAAAAGTGAAAAATTGATCGCCGTACTCCCCCATCGACATGACGCCCGATACGCGTCGCAGCCACCAGGCGTAGAGTCGCTTCTTGGCCCACCGTTTGCCCGCCGAGAGGTGTCGGTCGGCCTGGATATTGCTGTCGTTGTTTACGAACACCGGCAGGCCAACCGCGCTACAGTACTGAATCGCGCGGAGATATGAGATGTAGCGATAATTCATCAAAATGACGGCGCGGATGTCATTTTGCTTCAAATAGTCGATGAGCCGCCCGCCTTTTCGCCACTCGGAAAAGGGCGTTCGAAACGGGCTGGCCGACGGTGAATCGCCCTGGGAGCCAAAGTAGCGAACGTGGATCGACTCCGGCGGCTGCAACTCCCAATCAAAGTCGGCTGGTCCATGTGTCACGAGTGTGTGCAGCTTCAGTTCAGGTATTCCGGCCGCGACAACCTTATGGAGGTGGACCCGGTAGGGTGTCAAGACACTGGAAATCATGGCCAGCCCAGGCCGAGCATCCGCGGACGAATCGGCTGCCTTCGAATCTCCAGTCATGGGAGCACCGGTTGGGGCATGCTGTTGCTCGTCCGTTGCTGCGAGTTCTCGATCGCGGTTTATCGTTGCACGAGACGACATGATTTGGGCCGGCAATTCACGGGATCATTGGGAACGGCGGGCGACTAGGGCAGGAGCGAATAGGGAAGCCCATGTCGATACAACGCAAGGCAGCATGGATTGGGACTTGACAAAACAAACACTCTAAAACAACCATCACTGAAACCAGCAGCCGATCAATACGCCCCCCGGGCGAACAGCACGATCCGGATGGTTTTGAGGAGCAGGAAGGCGTCGACCCAAGGCGACCAATTGCGTACGTAATACGCATCGAGTTGAACACGTTCCTCGTAGGTTGTGTTATTACGCCCCGACACTTGCCACAAACCCGTAATACCTGGTTTGACCATCGTGTAGAGGCCGAAGTAGGGACCGTACTTTTCGATTTCCTTGGTGACAATCGGCCGAGGGCCGACGAGGCTCATGTCTCCACAGATCACATTCCATAGTTGCGGCAACTCATCGAGGCTAGTTTTCCGCAGGAAGCGGCCGATGCGAGTGATTCGCGGATCGTGGCGAAGTTTTTGGTCACGCTCCCACTCCTCTTTCGCCTCGGGATTCTCTTCCAGATATTGCTCCAGCTTATGGTTGGAGTCTTGGAACATGGTGCGGAACTTCCAAGCCTTGAAGCGGCCGCCATATCGACCGATGCGCTCATGACCGTAGAGCACCGGTCCGCGGGAGGACATTTTGACGGCGATCGCTAAATAAAACAGCACTGGTAACAGCACGATGCCACCGGCAAGCGAGGCGCCCAAATCCATAAGCCGCTTGGTGAATCTGGGAAGCGGCAGCATGAGATTTTGCTGCAATTGAATGCCGGCCAAGCCGTCTAGTCGTTGCGGGTTCCATTGATCGGGAACACCAGTGAGCTCCGTAAGAACATGGACTTGCGGTATTGTATAAAGGTGGTCGGCAATTTGAGTGGAAACAGCAGCAAGATTTCCCGCAGGTGGAACTACCACGGCCCAGAAAATGTGCCGTTTGTCGGCGATCTCTTCCGTATCACTCCATGTGCCGGCGTACCAGGTATCTTCAGTTCCGGCGGCCAAGCCTTCGCGATCACCGACGACGCCTTCCGGACGGAAGCCCAGGTAACGGTTCTCGGAGAGCCAATGATAAAGGCGGACGGTTGCCTGGTCGTCACCACACACCAGCACGGGAATCCCCCAGCGTGGCCACTTTCCGAGGAACTGGCGCATCCAACCACGGCAAACCGGCAGCAAAAACGCACATGCCGGATAGACGACGAGCAGAAATTCGAGTTGAATCCCGAGCCTTCCTTGCACCATGTAAACGCCCATCGCCCACACGACAAACATGCAAGTTGCCGAGACGATCAGCCGCCTCATTTCTTCGACAGGGCTGAGCCGCGCGCCTGGGTACAACTTCATCTCCATGTTCAACAAGATAAAGCCGATGGTAATCGGTACGAGACAAGCGGTTACATCGATGCCGACGGGGCGTTGCAGGTAATGGAAGAGGATACGACATGCCATGATCGTAGCGGTCAGCGTGAAGATATCCGTCAATAACAGCGGCAGGCTGTTAGATAGGACCTGGGCGCCGTATCGCAAACCAACGCGGCGAGAGAAGACTCGATATCTTGTCGCCGCATGTTGGGAGGAATCGTGCAATTCGCTTTCCACCGCTGGAGCAAAGCGCTTGCGAGTCTGAAACAACCCCTGCCCAACCGAGGCGCTAAGCGCAGCGGCACTTCCCTCGCTATCGCTCGTTATTATCTGGCCCTTCACCGGGAGATTCCTTTCGATACGAAACCCGCCTCGTGGATAAGCGATCGTTGCAACATCATGGTGTCGTTGGTCGCGATTAGATGGTCCCTTTGCCGGAACCACTCTCGTGGCGACCTCATTTCAATATACGCTTCGCTACGACACATTAGCGGCCGACCAGCCGCACGTACATGTAATAGAAGAGTAATGGATGACTGTTAAACTTAAAGGCGGTCGTTCATCTTGCCTCTCAGGTAAGGCACCGCCTGAAAATATGGGAAGGGATTCGAGGTGGCCTCGACTTTTTGATTCCCTAGTCGACTGGCTGCGTCATCCATGCGAAAACGCTACCGCCCGCGAGTTTCTTCCTACTTTTTCAATCCTAGCGGTACCCTAGTACAGTGTCAAGAAATTGAGGCGATGGGACAACAATCAGCTATCGAGGCATGCCGAGAAAGACAATCGTGACGATTATGCTAGAACGTGGTCAACTCATTGGTGGTCTGTTGTTGGGGTGTTAGAATGGGGAAAGAACGTTCGTATAATGCACAGGCTGGAGAGAGTGTCCTACCAGCACATAGAGGTGCCAGTGTATAGCGATGTGGAGTTATCTCCATGCAACACTGTCGCCGTGTGTCGCAAGCCTCGTCCTGACTGAGTCTTCTATCGCTGTGCCTAACAGCCCCCCCTCTATGCCGATGGAACCGGTGGATCCCGCGCAAGTTGCCATGCTCGTTCAGGGGGACGAGGTCTATGGGATCGGCACAATCGAAAAACTGTATGCCGAGGGCTGGCCAGAGTTGACGTTTGTGTGCCTGGGAAAGGGCCCGTTGTACGATTGGCTGCGCGACCGGCAGGCAAAGGTCGAATTAATCGAGGGTTTAGTAAAATTTTCCGAGAAGAAGTCCTTGCCTACTCTCGCGCGAATGCCGCTTGTTTTTCGGCAGGCCAGACGCGATGCGTTCCGAATTCATGAGCGACTCGCTGGGCGGGGGATTCGGATTGTTCATGCCCATTGGCGGCCTCAACAAATCATGGCAGGCTATCTACGCCGGCTTGGATACCGATCGGTATGGCAAATTAACAACAATATGAACCCGCAAAGGCTTCGCGGGTGGGGAAAGCGATTAAATCATCGGCTCGCAAGCTGGGGGGCGGATCTATTGCTGCCGGCGAGCGACTTCATAGCGGCCAATTGGCTCGGTTGCGGCGTGCCGATCAAGACTATCCGAAATGCCGCGGTACCAATTTTTGCCGGACCGAACGAACTGCCGCTCGATGGTCCAGTCCGTGCTTTGGTAGCAGGACGACTGGAGGAATCCAAGGGGCATCACCTGGCGATCGAGGCCGTGGCAATGGCGCGTCGCAACGGGTGCGACGTAACGCTCGACATCTATGGCGGACCGCTTACGAACAATGACTATGCCGATCGATTGCGCCGACAAATCAGCGATTCAGGAACTTCATCCGCAGTACGATTGATGGGCTTCCGCGACGATCTTCGCCGACAACATCAAGACTATCACATCGGGCTTCAATGCCGGATTGATCCTGAGCCATGCAGTCTGTGGGTCTGTGAAACGCTGGTGGATGGCCTGCCGCTTGTGGCTTCAGCGACCGGGGGCACGCCGGAGTTGGTGGCGGACGGCGAAACGGGCCTGCTATTCGAGAGCGGCGACGCCGACGACCTGGCCGCCAAGCTGCTGCGATTGCTGCGAGATCCGCCTCAGCTCGCCGAAATGCGCCAACGCGCGTTCGCGCGAGGCCAGCAACACTTCACGCTCGAACGCTTCATTACCCACACGCTGGACGCCTACACGACACTGGAACGCTGATCGACGAAACGCTCGTAGTTTATCCGCCGGCATGATTCACGCCGAACATCTTCCCAAGCTTGCGAATCGCGCGTCTCGGAATCGTATGCCCCGATTTGCGCATCAGAATGCGAAACAGGGGTTCGGATTTCGCGGTGATCGTCAGCGGCCCGGTTCTGCGTTCTGGTTTCAACACGGCCAGCGCGAAGCCGCCCCACAACTGCCGATAAAACTCATCGGTGAAATTCATCGTGCCGGTGATGAAATCGAGCTCGACCGAATGCACGTGGGGATTCTCCGCCCAGCGGGCCGTGCGGATGCCCCGCCGCTCATACGGATTAAAGCTATCGTGCAGGATCACATACAGAGGGCACACGGGGCGGTAGTCTCGCAGCGCGTGGATGTCGCTTTGAATGCCGGCCTCCGAATGATCGCCGTCGATCAGCATCAAGCTGAGGCGAACGCTTTCCTGTTGCAACCTGGCTAGCAGCGGCGGCAGCGTTTCCTGGGACGGGCCGACAATGAATTCCGCGTTCGGGTATTTATGCCCAAATCGCTCCTGACAGGTGGGGTCGATATCACAGGAAATCACGCGTTTCGCATAGCGGCTGAAGATCTGCATGCTGCCGCCAAAGCGAGAACCGATCTCGATTACGCATTCTGGCTGGAGCTTCTGAGCAAAAGCGATCAAACATGCCTGCTCGCTCGTCTCCATTTGCCATTCGATTTGGGAATCGAGCCCAAAAAGAGCACCGTATTCTGCAAGAGCTGTAATACTATGCTCGCTTGGAGAGCTCTGGTCCGATGATTCGCTTTGCATTTCGGTTGTTCTATCAGAATAGGATAATGTTGAGATTCCGTGACCATTTCCAGTCATGGTTAAAGCTATTGAACAGGAAGTTATTGTTTAGTGGTTGTTGAATTCGGTTCACCATTGCTGCCGATATCGCAGGTGGCTAAGCCATCGGTTTATTGCGGTATAGTAAGGTCTCTTTATCAAACGACCAGCCCTCCCACTTCACAGAGTAATTGAGTAGTAGATCAGCGGGCAAATTAAATGGAGCATCACGAAGACGAAGTGGCCTATATCCACCAATTGGTATATCTGCGTTTTTAAACGGGCAGCGAATAATTTTTCGGAACCAGGACCTCCCGGGGGCTTGGATGTCGAGATCGTTGGTAATTAAGGCGAACCGACACCGCTGAAGTTGCGGGAGAAATTTAGTTACACGCTCATTAGGCCAGTGTTGCAAGATATCTTTCAGGATGAACAGGTCAGCAGAAGGTAAGTCTCCTCCGAATACATCCAGGCAGCGAAATGCAACTTCCTTTCGCCCATAGGTGTTGGTCAGTTTTTCGATCAACTCTGGTACAACATCGATGCCCGTGTAAGTGACGTCTAGGTCGTGCCAATCGAACGCGGACTGATACAGGGTCCAATCACCGCACCCAATATCCACGACCGACTTGATATTTTGTTCTGCGATGGTTGATCGAAGAATACACAAATAAGATTCATTTAACTCTGGCAGCGATCCAGGCCCGCTACGAGATCGACTTGCCCAAACCCCAGAGTGGTAGATTCGGTCAAACTCCTTGCTTGTGGATTCACTCATCGTATTATTTTGTCTGTATCGATTGTGACGGCGTACACACCAGATTGTGCCAAATGCAACTATATGTCCCAAGTACTATTATGGCTCATTCATAATGATTTACATAATTAAATCCCACACTTGCAATTTGCCCCCCACTCATGCTAACAACCCCGGACAATTTGATTCGTCCAGATTATACTTGTGCCTAGTGTTTTCTTATTAGCTATCGCGGTTCATATTGCAGTTTTGTCCGCATTGCTTTGGCAAGAAGTGCTTGTATAGGACTTCGTCCCTATTTTGTTGCAATGGGTTCCGTATAGAACCACTCGACACATGCATTGCTAATTTGAACGTCGAGCAATCGCACTTTCCGCTAAAGCAAGTGAAGCGCGTCAAGTTTTTGAATGCACTGTTCCATTCAATTACCGTAATAATTGCCAATCCATCATGCCGGCAGCTGCGAATAAATACGAAACCGAAAAACTGTCCGATGCCAAGCTAGTGGCGGAAGCCCAGGCCCAGCGGTCTGCCGAAGTGGGTACTGGAACGAAGGTGGCAGCCGGCACCATGTGGGTCATGCTGCAGACGGTTATCACGAAGGGCGTGATGGTCGTCGGCCAGTTGGTTCTAGCAGGGCTACTTCAAACAGAGGATTTCGGTGAGATTGGTCTTGCATACACGGTAACGGCTTTTGTCACGCTCATCACGAACCCGGGCGTGGATCTCATTTTGTTGAGGCGCGGGAAGCGATTTGATTTATGGAGCGCTCCTGCGTTTTATTTCACTCTGTTCACTGGCATCCTTGGTAGCGTTATCATAGTCGTGGCCGCGCCACTGGTTGCTCATATCTACGAATCGCCGCGAGTCGTCGGGCTTCTTGTTGTACTAGCATTGGCTACTCCGCTTGGCAGTTTGCTGATCGTGCCCACCGCCAAACTGCAAACGGAATTGAATTTCAAGACCGCTTCCGCGATTGCCCTGGCCCAATCAGTGCTGCAAACTGCCTTGACCATTGTTTTTGCCGCGTTAGGCGCCGGCGTTTATGCTTTTGTGTTGCCGGTCCCCTTCGTGTACCTCGCTATTGCCATACTTTTGTGGCGAATCGTGCGCCCGAGTATTCGTTCGCGCGATTGTTTTCGACATTGGAAATATTTGATTGGTGATAGTAGCTACATCTTCGGCCAACGGCTGCTGGTAACCATCGTGATGCAATCCGACAACGTGATTCTTGGCGCCCTATACGGTGCTGCGGTCGTAGGACCTTACTTCTTTGCTTATGGCGTCGCGACTCAGGCGATTCGCTTAACCGCTGGGTCACTCCAACTGGTGCTAATGGCAGGCCTGGCGCGAATGCCTGCATTTTCCACGCAGCAAACCCAGGCTGCGTTGCGAGCCACGAGGGCAATTGCACTTTGCGGAATGCCGCTGTGCATGTTGCAGGCCGCCCTGGCAGGGCCGTTATTGCACGCGCTTTATGGGGACAAATGGAATGAGGCGATCCCGCTAATTCAACTGTTGAGCATCGGGCTGGCGTTCGACGTCATTACCTGGCCAGCATGCAGTTTGTTGCAGTCGCGAGGTAAGTTTCGGTTTCTATTCTTCTGGTCCTGCCTGTGTGCCACGATTTTCATCGTGGCAATAGTGGTTGGCGCATATATAGGAAAAGCGCATGGCGTTGCCTTGGCCGTTTGTTTGTTTTACGCGTTGCTTTCGCCTCCTTTCGGTTCCTGGATCTTATGGAATTCGAGCGTACCAGCACGAGATATTGTTGAAGTATATGTGCGTTCGCTGATTGTCGCGTTAATCGCTCTCGGCGCTACAATCGGAACGATCGGGCTATCCGCAAACCTACCATCATTTCTACAGGTCGGCTTCTCTGGAGGGGTCGGGTTGGTGGCAACCCTTGTCGCAGCGAGAACTATCGCCCCAGCTTCTTGGAACGATATTTGGACAAAACTTGTCTCGATATTCCCAAGCCTAGCCTTAAACCGCAAGTAAAACTTGTTTAGCTCTCGTAAACGCGAATGTCGTTGATATGAGCAGTTTGACAATATGCTTGAGACTAATCGTCGAAAAGACTTTCCATCCACACTATTCGTTCCCCTCTAAAAGTAACGCCAACAGCAGATGATACCCAAGATCATCCATTTTACCGTTCCTGAACACCCGTCAGATGTTCAGCTACAAAACATACAACGCGCACGCGAGCTGCACCCAGATTGGAACGTGGTGGTATGGCAAGACCCGCTCGATCCCGCGCAGTTCTCTTTGTCGAAGTATTGGGGAAAAGTCAATTCAGGAGCGCAGCTCGCGGATTTAGTTCGGTTGGAAGTGGTCTACCAGCAAGGCGGCTTTTATGTCGATTCCGACATTCTGCTTCTGAAAAGCCTGGACGCTTTGCGTCAATACTCTTTCGCGGTTTGCACCGAGGACGGATTTCTCCTCACCAACGCCTTCTTCGGAGCGATCCCCAACAACCCCGTTCTCGGTCACTTGATCGAGCATTTGGATAAAAACGAGCCCGATTGGAAGATACCGCCGGATATTACGACAGGGCCCAAACTCTTCCTGCGCGTGCTGAAGTGGCGGGACGATGTATTCGTGGCCCCTCGTGAAACGTTCTATCCCTATTTTCCTTCGCATAAGCCTGAGCCGGCGCGGAAATGGACCTACGGCACGCACCTTTGGGTTTCGTCGTGGAAACCGAAAATCCCTCCCATCTGGTCTTTGCGACGCATCTACCGATCCATAAGAGGGCGCGTTCTTCGTTTGGGACGCTGGTTCATTAGCGGTACGCGCAACCGATTGCTCACGTTTCGACAGCGGATGCGCCTCCACCGCGCCGAACCTTATACCGCTAGCGGCGTCGTCTGCGCTCAGATGGTGCATGGTCCCAAAATCTATCTCTCGGGCGAGGACGTATCGATTACACCCGAAATCGCCCTCCGCGGCACGTATGAGTTTTACGAAGAGTTGTTTGTCAAACGCGTTGTTCGCCGCGGAGATTGGGCGATCGACGTTGGCGCCAACGTCGGCGTGTTCTCCTTGCTCTCCGCGCAGAATGTCGGGCCGTTCGGCCGCGTCTATGCTTACGAGCCCAATCCGTTGCCGGCTTCGTTGCTCAAGAAATCGTTGGTAATGAATTGGTATCACGACCGGGTGGACGTTCGCCAGAAGGCCGTAAGTTCCGAACGGGGCGCGATGCAACTCCGATTCAGCCGCGCGCTGCTTGGCGGCGCGACGCTGTCTCCCGCCGGATCCGCCGCCGCATTCGACGACACCGCCCAACTGGTCGGCGGGGAGGAGCAGGTCGATGTCGAGGTCTGCGCGCTGGATGATGAATTTCCCATTGACCTGCCGATCCGCATTCTGAAGATCGACGTGGAGGGATTCGATCATCAGGTATTACGGGGCGCGTCGCGCCTGCTCGAACGGAACTGCATCGATATCCTCATGCTCGAGTGCCACCCGGAGATATCTCGCGAATCCTGGAACGACTACGTCGCCGAGCTACGAAAAATCATCTCCTACGGCTACGACACGTTCAGCTTGACGAAATCGGCCAAACTCAAGCCCATCGATTTCAACGACGTGCTCTACGGAATCCGCG
>CAZGMU010000068.1:9768-15292 GCA_964526975.1 uncultured Planctomycetaceae bacterium | reverse complement strand
GGGGTGTTTGCGAGTGTGTCAACGACGGCCTGGTTGCAGACGACGGCACTAGCGGAAATACTGACAAGCGCCCGAGCACGCGGCTGCGGCCCTCTCGCGGCTGGCTCGTTATGACATACCAAATTTCTGGAGATTTCGATGGCCCGTACGCCTAGCACGATGTTGCCCCTTGGAACCCCCGCGCCCGATTTCTCGCTGGTGAACGTCAATGGCCGCACGGTGTCGCTCGCCGACTTCAGCGGAGCGTCTGCGCTGTTAGTTATCTTCATGTGCAACCATTGCCCCTTCGTAAAGCATTTGGCCGGCGCGCTAGCCCAGTTCGCACACGAGTACATACCGAGAGGCTTGGCAGTCGTCGGAATCAACTCGAACGATGTAGCGAACTACCCGGCCGATTCGCCCGAGCAGATGGTTCGTGAAGCCGAAGAGCAAGGTTATTCGTTTCCCTATCTTTACGACGAGACGCAGGGAGTAGCGAAAGTGTATCGTGCTGCTTGCACTCCCGATTTCTTCTTGTTCGACGGCAACCGCAAGCTGGTGTACCGCGGTCAATTCGATAGCAGCCGCCCAGGCAACGACCAGCCGATCACTGGCGCCGATCTGCGGGCGGCGGTCGACGCGGCGCTTGCCGGGAAGAAGCCGAGCGAGAACCAACTTCCGAGCATCGGTTGTAATATCAAATGGATACCAGGGAATGAACCTGATTACTTCGGGTAAGAATGGCAACAAAGAAAGCCCTTCCTATCGCCTGGCATCTTGGCCGGGAATTGCATGCAGCAGTCTGCTTTTCCCTTCGTTTATGTTTAGCTTCCGCTTGCTCGACCGACCCAGAATGGGTCGGCTATATATATTACCTGGTACGTTGCATGCTAGCACGGATGGGGCCGGGCTTTACGTCGATCGCCGTTAGCGCGTATCCTCCCCGCGCCGACAACTCTCGTATCGTCGCGGCAGATAGGCCGCTTCTTGCTCCGTGGAGGGAACCATGGCAGTTCGCTTGCTTCATCGTTTTTCTTTTGCCGCTTGCGTGGCATTCGGTTTATCTGTCGCTTGTGCGAGCATGTCCCACGGCGAAGGCTTTCGAATTGAAACCAAGGTTTTCGTTGGCGACGCTAAAGCCCCGGAGAGCGAAACAACGACGCTGTTCCTTGATGGCGTGGTATATGACTTCTTGAAAAAGCCGGAGCAGACGGCCGTGTATCGCCGGCCGTCTGGTGGCAACCCGGGTCAATTCACGCTGCTCAACGAGCAGCGTAGCATGCTTACTAAGTTTTCAACCGAACAAGTCGACGGCACGGTCACAAAGATGACAGCCTGGGCCGGCCGCCAAAAAGACCCGTATCTCCAATTTGCCGCTAACCCGGAGTTCGATGAATCGTTTGATAGCGACACCGGAAAGCTGGTTCTAGTGAGTCATATCGAAAGCTACAAAGTCGACACCATGCCGGCTGAGCATCCAGACGCCGTGGCCGAGTATCGCGAATTCCTGGATTCCTACACGCGCCTCAACACACTGCTTTCCGGTGGGCTGTTGCAGCCGGGCCCACGTCTGCGGCTGAACTCTGTTCTCGAGCGCCGCAAGGTCGTGCCTCTCAAAGTGGAACTCAACCGCCCAGGCGAGAATCCACTACGAGCCGAACACACCTTCACCTGGCGGCTCTCCCAAGACGATCAGAAGCGGATCAACGAGGTGCGAGACAATCTGACCAAATATCGGGAAGTCTCCAACGAGCAATTCATTCGCGACACGCAGCCGCGCGAGAAGAAGTAGCCAATATCGGCTCCCACATGGGCGTAGCTGAATTCGCCAGAATTCTGAGTGGTGATACCGTTTGACCGTAGGACGGACAATCCTGTCCGTCGATTTCCCAAAGACGGATAGGATTGCCCGTCCTACGGCGACTCGGCTCGCGAAGCAGCAAGCTATTCCTGCGTCAGCTTCTTGAACCGCTGCTCTAAATCCCGGGTCATCGGGCCTGGTTTGCCGGCGCCGATCGTGCGGCTGTCGACTTTTACAACCGGGATAATCTCGGCCGCGGTGCCGGTCAGGAAACACTCGTCGGCGATGTAGACGTCGTGCTTCGTGAGCGGCATTTCGCGCACTTCGATACCTGCCGCTCGGGCGATTTCGATGACCGCCTCGCGAGTCACTCCTTCCAAGATGCCCGCCTCAAGCGGCGGCGTTTGCAGCACGCCTTGGCGCACAAGAAACACATTGTCGCCCGTGCATTCGGCAACCTCGCCTTTGTGGTTGAGCATCAGAGCTTCGATGCAACCGGCCTGCAGGCCTTCGATCTTGGCGAGGATATTATTCAGATAGTTGAGCGATTTGATCCGCGGGCTCAGCGCGGCCGGGTGGTTGCGCTGCACGCTGACCGTGATGATCTCCAGCCCCTTTTCGTACAGTTCTTTGGGGTAAAGCGAGATCGCATCGGCAATGATGATGACTTGCGGATTGCTGCAACGATTAGGGTCGAGGCCGAGCGTGCCGGCGCCGCGGGTGACGACGAGGCGGATGTAGCCGTCGTCGATCTTGTTCAACTGGACCGACTGGTTCACGGCGTCGCACATTTCTTTCTGCGACATCGGGATCTCCAGCCAGATCGCCTTGGCCGACTCGTAGAGCCGGCGGATGTGCTCTTCCAAACGGAAGACCTTGCCGCGATA
Organism: uncultured Planctomycetaceae bacterium; assembly: GCA_964526975.1. Taxonomy (GTDB): domain Bacteria; phylum Planctomycetota; class Planctomycetia; order Pirellulales; family Lacipirellulaceae; genus JABDGM01. The sequence continues at coordinate 12,625 of CAZGMU010000068.1, read as the reverse complement.
GGAGCGCAGGCCCTCGAACACGCCGTCGCCGTAGAGCAACCCATGGTCAAAGACGCTGATCTTGGCGTCTACTTGCGGGACAAACTTGCCGCTGATGTAGATCTGTCGCGACATTTTATTCAACTATTGAAGATTTACCACGGAGACACGGAGACCACAGAGAAGACAAAGGAGGATACGAAAAAGTTCGAGGCGTCATTCGGGAATATCGCGCTGCGGCTTGTTCGTTTCGAAGCGATTTCAAGACTGACTTCAGACGTAGCCGAATATGCATCCATGCGGCCCTGGAAGCAGCCGAATTCTTGCGAATCTAGCTACGAATCTTTCTTGGATCGCTCTTCTCCGTGCTCTCTGTGGTCAATTTCTAAGCGGCCACGACGCGGCCGTCCACCAGAGTGATCGTCCGGTTCGCCTCGGCGGCGATCTGCGTGTCGTGGGTCACCATGACTATAGTGAGGTTTCGCTCGCGGTTCAACCGACGGAGAATCTGCATGATTTCCTCGCCAGTATGCACGTCGAGGTTGCCCGTGGGCTCATCGGCCAAAAGGACCTGCGGCCGCGAGACGAGTGCCCGCGCGATGGCGGTCCGTTGCATTTCGCCGCCCGATAGTTCACGTGGCTTGTGCTTGAGCCGATGGCCCAGGCCGACCAGTTCGAGCATCTCTTTTGCGCGTTCGCGGTTCGCCCGGCGATGGGCCAGGTAGCCGAAGATCCCCTGCCCGATCATGGCTGGCATCAGGACGTTTTCAAGCACCGAAAGTTCGGGCAACAAGTGATAGGATTGGAATACCATGCCGAAGTAGCGATTGCGCAAGATGTCGCGCCCGGCCGTCGGCAGGTTGTCGATGCGGTTGCCTTCGAAGCAAATTTCACCGGCGTCGGGCCGGTCGAGCGTCGCGAGCAGATGGAGTAACGTTGATTTGCCGCAACCGCTCGGTCCGATGATCGAAACGAACTCGCCTTCATGCACGGCCAACTCCACGCCCTGCAATACCGGAATCGTCAACGGGCCTTTGCGATAGCTCTTGCGCACGAAGTGGGCAGCCAGTATCTCGCGCAATCCTGCGCGTTGGGATTCCTGCGCGGTGGACATCGGCGCTGCTGAAACACCGCGCTGAACGGCACGAGAAGCAGTGCTCCCGAGCGACGCCAAGGGCATGTCGGAAATATTCACGCCCTGCCCGCCGTAGCCAGCCGAGTACAGATTCGTATTACTCATAACGGAGCGCCTCAACAGGGTGGAGCCGGGCCGCGCGAATCGCGGGTAGAATGCTGGCGATGACGGCAATCAATACGGCAGCAACAACGATGACACTAATCGTCAGGCCGTCCAAGATCGTGGGAATCGTTTTGAAAAAATAGACAGACGGGTCGAATATCTCGAAGCCCAGCATCCAGACGATGAAGTCTTTGATCCGATCGATGTAATGGACGATCAACAGCCCGATGACCAGACCCGCGCCCGCGCCGACCATTCCTAGCGTTAAGCCGTACGTAAGGAAGATTCCAAGGACACCCCAACCGCGAGCGCCTAGCGACTTTAGAATGCCGATGTCGCGTGTTTTCTCCACAACAATCATGAAGAAAATCGCCAGAATGCCGAAGCCAGCCACCGCGACGATCAGAAACAGAAGCAAGTTCAATATGATCAATTCCATTTGTACGGCGGTCAGCAAGGCGCCTTCCTTATCGCGCCATGTGCTGATGCGGTAGAGGAACGACGGGAAGTTGTCTCGCAATATGTCGCGAACCATGTTCAAATCAGCGCCTTCCTTGAGCCGGATTTGAATCGCATTGCAATTCGCGATCTGGGTCGTGGGATCGATCATGCCGCGAATCTCTTGCATCTTGCGAATGGGAACAAATACGAAATTCGAATCGTATTCGCTCATTTTGCTTTCGTAGAAATCGACGACGGTAAAAGACGCTGGCAAGACTTTCGGCGGTTTCGCGGCCGTCATATAGCAAATCTGCACGTCATCGCCGGGGAGCACGCAGAAGTTCTCGGAACCATCCGAGTTGCGATAGGTCCCCAGACCGATGCCAATCACACAACCTGTTTGTTGATCTTTTGCCGGGTCGAAGTTCGTATCCGCGTCGATCGGCGTCGCACTGATTTGACCGATCGCTTCCTTGCCCGCGGCATTTGGCGACGACATTCGCTGCTGGAACGGGTCGTCCTTCAACGATCCTTTAGGCACCGCGATTTGCGACATGTACTTCGCTTTGCGACGACGATGCTTCCAGCCGACATCTTGCATCTGCGATCGCGGCTGTACTTTACTGGGATCGGCGGCCTGGTGGTCGATCGTATCGTAGCCGCCGTCTTTGAGGTCGAAGCTCAGGTTTTTGCGATTTTCGGGATGCTGCAGAAACTCGCCAAAGTCGCTAACGGAAGAATAAGTCGCCTCATCGATGCCGATCATCATGATCTGCCGCGCGAAATATTGGCTGCCGACCGAATAGCCGAGCATGGCTGGAACATGGACCGTCGGCGACATCCCTTCGATGTACTGTCCCGCCACTTTCCTAATCTCCGCCATGCGTCGATCGGCGTCTGGGAAGCCATCCATCGACGTGCTCTCGAACACAATGTCCGACAAGATACCGTGGATGCGATCTTGCATCTCGTGGGTGAAGCCTTCCATCACCGCGTTGACGACAATCATCGTCGCCACGCCGAGCATCACGCTGATGATCGAAGCCAGCGCGATGTATCGCGTGCGGAGGTAACGCCAGCAAAGCAGAAGTTTGTACATGAATCCCGTCCTTGGGAAGTATGTGTTTCGCGGGTTCGGACTGGTCGCTTAAGCGATCAGTCCAGCGTAAGGCTTACTCTGGTCTCAACAGTGGGAAC